>ONWI01000020.1 GCA_900321515.1 uncultured Eubacteriales bacterium
CCGGATATTGCCTCCCTCTTTGAGGGAGGTGGCTCGCCGTAGGCGAGACGGAGGGAGTTAATTTCACTAAGTTGTGGATAGTGATTGGCAATCAGTCCGCAGAACGTAGAAGATACCCGATAGCACCTTTCGAGAATCCAGTCTCTTTTGACCCTGTCCAGGTCGATTCTGATATTCCCTTTAAGGATCGCGACCTTTGCTCGCTGGTATCTCGTCCTTTACTTTTTCCAAAAGCTCGTCGGATATTGTCCACGATTTTCCTTTTCCTTTGTCATCCACTGTTTAGCATCCTTTACCGTTTTTTTAATTATACCACACCTTTGCTAATTTTGGGATAAGTTCTTAGTATCAAGTTCTTCACGCTGTCCCCTATGGACAGCTTTACGGGGATACAAACCGTTTTTGCGATTGTTTCACCGTTGATCATTTCCATAAGCAGATGAATTGCCGTCCTTGCCCGAAGAGCATTGTCCTGTGCGACGGTGGTAAGCTTCGGCAAGGCGTTCTGCGCTTCCCGACTACCGTCAAAGCCGATGACGGAAATATCTTCGGGAATATTCATTCCGCTTCTCTGCAAAAAACGCATCATTTCCAGCGCATAAAAATCCGATACAGCGAATATGGCGGTATAGTTTTTGATTGTCGTTAGCCGTTCCTGATAGAATAATTCTCTTTCGGCTGCCTGCATCGGAATTTTCATAAAATCCGCTTTTTCGCCCAATCCCTCGCACAAGCCCTGATAGCGCAGGTAATCCATACAGATCTCATTGTCGGCGACGCAAAGTACACGGCTGTGACCCATTTCTCTCAGATATTGCCCTGCCTGTCTGCCGCCGTCGAAATCGTCAATCGTGAGATTGCCGAAGCGGTTCTGTTCGTCAAGGAAACCGTCATAAATCACGAACGGAACGCGGATTCTGTCGCGCAGATCCTGATATTCGTCTTCGCAGAAGCCGATGACCACCACGCCGTCCAGATTCCACATGGAGGCAAAGGCGATGATCTCGGTAATTTTCTTTGCCTTTTTGAGCATCATAAAATAGCCGCTGGCTTCTGTTTCGTCCGACAAATAATTGATGGCTGCTGCGATAAATGAATCCTCAAAAACGTGTCCCTCGTACTTCGGGTGATCATTGACAACCACGCCGATAATACGTGAATTGTTGCGGGCCAGCAGGGTGGCAGCCATATTTGGAATATAGCCGCGTTCCTCCAGCCTTTGCTCCACCGCCTTGACGGTTCTGTCGGAAATCTTCTGCGTTTTGCCGTGGAGCACATTAGACACGGTCGCCGTGCTCAAGCCCAATTCCTCGGCGATGTCTTTGATTCTCACCTTGTTTTCAGACCACATTTTTTCTCACCTCATAGTTTCTTCATCCAGTTTTTTCTGACAAAAACAATCCAAGTCAGCAGCAGCCGCACACATTCTTCCATCGAGAGGATAAAATACACAATCGGAATGGGCAGTTTCCAGACATATGCGCCCAGCAGCGCCAGCGGTACGCCGAATCCCCATGTGCCGAGCAGTTCAATGATCATCATGGTACGTGTCTGTCCTCCGCTTCGGACAATGCCACCGCCGAGAATCATATTCAGCACCTTAACCGGCAACACGATAGCGAATGCTATCAAAATCTGCCGCGCTGTCACTTTCACATAATCCTCTACGTTGTAGAAGTCTGTGTAAATGCCCATGGCAAGCACCGTCACGGCGGCAAGGACAAACGAGCCGATCAGTCCGTAAAGCAGCAACCTTTTGGATTTTTGATAGGCGGCATGTGTTTCGCCCTTTCCCAGTTCTTTTCCGATCAGAATACCTGCCGCCTGTGCTATGCCGCTCAGTGCGCCGACGGTCAGTCCCTGCACCGGATAGGTCAGCGTCATCGCCGCACATTCCGGCGTTCCGATGTGACCGTAAACCGAAGCGTAGACATTTTCACTCAGGCTCCACATGAATTCAATCACCAGCACGGGAAGGAATATGGCAAGATAACTGCCGCAGGTCATTTGGGTAAGTTTGGGCGAAAATCGGAAGAATATGCCCCTTTTCCTGTCAATCACATTCATGGCGGCAACCAGCAGCAACGCATTGAAACCCTGAGAGATGACGGTGGCCACCGCCGCACCGTTCGCACCCATGGCATTAAAACCGAGCTTACCGAAGATCAGCAGATAATTCAGCGCCGTGTTGAGCAGACTGGCGGTCACGCTGCACGCAAGAGGAAGAGAGGCTCTTTCCATGCACCGCATTCTGACCGAAATCATCATACTCAGCGCATAGGGCAGAAATCCGAAGGCGATGATTCTCAGATATTTGGCGGCGACGGCAACAGTATTTTCGTCAGATGAATACAGCCTCATCAATCTGACAGAAAATGCAAGACAAACAGCCATAAACACAACGCCTATTCCGAGCGACAACAGCGTATGCAGCGAAAATCCGCGGTCGGCTTCTTCCTTATCATTGGC
>ONWI01000190.1 GCA_900321515.1 uncultured Eubacteriales bacterium
ACCGGGCTTGAACCGGTACGATGTTGCCATCACGGGATTTTAAGTCCCGTGTGTCTGCCAATTCCACCACACCGGCAGATTGCGGATAAACTCCGTAAGCTGAATTATATCATATATGATCGGCAAAATCAAGTTATTTTTAAATTTTTCATAATATTTTGAAGGGATAATAAATCTTATTGAATTATTATTAATTCTGTGGTATGATGAATAAATAAAGATCTAAATTATGAAGGGAAGATTTATGTCCGATTCAATGAAAAACAGCTCCCGGATTGAGCTGCTTTCGCCCGCCGGTGACCTTGAACGGCTGAAATGCGCGCTGATGTACGGCGCGGACGCGGTTTACCTTGCCGGAACGTCGTTCGGCATGAGAGCGGGCGCGAACAATTTTACTCACGATCAGCTTGCCGAAGGCGTAAGGCTTGCGCATTCGGCGGGAGCGAAGGTGTATGTTACCTGTAACACCATTCCGCGAAATGACGAGATCAACGAGCTTCCGGATTTTCTTCAGAGCGTTGCCGAAGCGGGAGCCGACGCGTTCATCATAGCGGACATCGGAGTAATGCGTCTTGCGCAGAAATACGCGCCTGACGTGCATATTCACATATCCACCCAGGCGGGCGTTGCGAATTATGCCACGGCAAATGAATTTTACAGCATGGGCGCTTCAAGGGTCGTGCTGGCAAGGGAGCTTTGTTTTGACGAAATAGCGGAAATCAGGGCTAAAACACCCCGTGATCTGGAAATGGAGGCTTTTGTGCACGGCTCCATGTGCGTGTCGTTTTCGGGGAGGTGTCTGCTTTCGAGTTACATGACCGGTCGCGACGCGAATCGCGGCGACTGTGCCCAGCCCTGCCGGTGGAAGTATTACCTCACAGAGGAAAAGCGCCAAGGGCAGAAATTTGAGATATTCGAGGATAACGGCACTCATATCCTGAATTCGCGCGATATGTGCATGATAGAATACATACCCCGTCTGATAGAATGCGGGATTACCTCCTTCAAGATTGAGGGAAGGGCGAAATCGGCATATTACACAGCGGCGGTTACCAATGCCTACCGGCAGGCAATCGACGGATATTATGCTGCCCCATCGCCGGATTACAGACCGGATCAGGCGATTCTCGGCGAACTCGGCAAGGTCAGTCACAGAGAATATTCGACGGGCTTTTATCTGGGAAGCGAGCCGGGGCAGGTTCTGTCAAACGGCGGTTACGTCCGTGAATACAAGGTCGCCGGGATGGTGGAGGAGTGCGGCGGAGGCTGGCTTACATTGAGTCAGCGCAACAAATTCCGCACGGGCGATACGCTCGACGTTATGCCGCCTCACGCGAAGCCGTTCCTGCTGAATGTCACCGGAATGTACGACGGTGACGGCAATCCGATTGAAGCGGCTCCCCACGCTATGATGACAGTTAGGATTCCGTATACCGGAGACGCTGTACCCAAGGGCAGTTTTGTCAGGGTAAAGGGGTGATTTTTTGAAAATAGAGCATATCGCGCTTTATGTGAATGACCTTGACGGGGCTAAGGTTTTCTTTGAAAAATACTTTTCTGCCCGGTCGGGAAGTCTTTATCACAATCAGAAGACGGGATTCAAGTCGTACTTTCTCGCGTTTGACCGCGGCGCGCGGCTTGAGATAATGCAAAGACCCGGCGTCGAATATACTGACAATTCGGTCTTGCGCACAGGGTATATACACACCGCGTTCAGCGTCGGCAGCCGTGAGAAGGTTGATGCTCTGACAGACATGCTGAAATCCGACGGCTATGAGGTTTCAGGAGGTCCCCGGATTACGGGTGACGGATATTACGAAAGCTGCGTCGTCGGTTTTGAAAATATTCTCATTGAGATTACTGTTTAATACTCATCTGCGCCAAACCGTAGACGAGCATAAAAGAAAGGAATTATAATTATGTATCAGTTTACAGAAAACAGCGACAAATTCATTAGTCTGCACAACTGCCGCGCCACCGGCATGACGGTGGGGGAGAGGGTTGTCTCCTTTACATTTGACGACGGCATTTGCATAGGAAAGAAGCATCCACGCAACACCTATGGCAAGACACTTCGCACCGACGCGGCTCAGGTGGATTTCAATCTGCCTGTAGGCACGCCGGACGAGAATGTGACATGCTATGTGTTTTACAGCAAGAAGAACGGGAAGGCTGTCCGGAAACAGTTCAGTATGGAGAAGCTGATGCGCAGAATCAACGAAAAGGGCTGCCCGCTGGAATTTCTGTATGTTTGCAAGGGCGGCGACAGGGTGGTTTATGAATGTTCTCTGAAGAGAAAAAAGAAGCCCGGCAGCCGTGAATGTATTCTTGTAATACGCACCGACGGAACGTCCTACCGCTGGAACGAGCTTTGCCCTCAGAAAAAAGTGTAAACATTTCTGAAAAGGAATTACAGAAAGGTTTTGATTTATATAAGCGATTTGACTAAAAGAATTCTTATGGCGGCGCCGTGTCAGTTCGGAGTGGAGGGGCTTGTAGCCGGCGAATTGCGCCGCATGGGCGCGGAGAACGTCGCCGCCGAGAACGGGAGAGTTCTCTTTGAGGGCGGCGAGGATATTCTGGTCAGGGCCAATCTGAGCAGCCGTTATTCCGAGCGCATTTGCATTGTGATGGGACGCTTCAAGGCAGCCACTTTCGACGAGCTTTTTGAGGGCACCAAGGCGCTGCCCTGGGAACGCTGGATCGGCAAAGCCGATTCGTTCCCGGTCAAGGGCAGTTCGCTCTGTTCCAAGCTCCATTCGGTGCCTGATTGCCAGAAAATAATCAAAAAGGCAGTGGTGGACAGACTTTCACAGAAGTATTCCCTCGGCTGGTTCGAGGAGACGGGAGCGCTTCACAGAATAAATTTTATTATTATGAAGGACGTCGTTCTGCTGATGCTCGACACTTCCGGCGCAAGCCTGCACAAAAGAGGCTACCGCCGCAACGGCGCTGCCGCGCCTATCCGTGAGACACTGGCTGCGGCAATGGCTGATGTGGCGTTCGTGCGGAGCTACTCACATGTGATTGACCCATGCTGCGGTTCGGGAACGATACTCATCGAGTCGGCGCTCAAGGCGCTGAATGTTGCGCCGGGACTGCGCAGGTCGTTTGTATCGGAGGAATGGCGCACTATCCCATCGGAAATATGGCAGAGTGAACGCACCCGCGCGAAGGACCTCATCAGACGCGACGCTGAGTTTACCGCCTGCGGTTATGACATCAATCCTGAGGTGATAGAGCTTGCCCGCGAAAATGCCTATAAGGCGGGAATGTCAAAGCGTATTGTCTTTGAACAGCGTGACATCGCCGACTTTGAGCCGGACGGCGAGAAGGGCGTTGTGGTCTGCAATCCTCCGTACGGCGAGCGGCTGATGGACGTGGAGAGCGCGAGAAAGATATACAGGACTATGGGCGAGAGATTCATCCGCAGAGACGGCTGGAGCTACGCCGTGATAACGCCCGACGATCAGTTCGAACATTACTTCGGTCGCAAGTCTGACAAGCAGCGCAAGCTCTACAACGGCACATTGCAATGCCGCCTGTATATGTACTTTAAATAATTTACGAAAAATTTATATTATTTTTAGCTGTAAATTGTATAAAATAATTGTAATTGCGGATGAATCAGTGTATAATAATAGCAGTACAATGCAATACTATGCATCATCCTATACTACATTGCAGAGCTGTCAAGTTTAATTTAGGAGCTAATCACGAAATGAACATCAGAGAATCCGCCGAGAATTATCTGGAAACGATTTTAATCATACAGGAGCGCAAAGGCTCCGTCAGATCAATTGATATTGCAAACGAGCTGAATTTTTCCAAGCCGAGCGTGAGCGTCGCTATGAAAAATCTGCGGGAAAACGGATATATCAGCGTTGATGACAACGGATTTATCAGCCTGACCCGCAGTGGCTTTGAGATCGCCGACAGGATGTACGAGCGGCACCGCATTATTTCGCAGTACTTCATGCTGCTGGGGGTTGACCCGGATACCGCCGTGAAGGACGCCTGCAGGATTGAGCATATTATCAGCATTGACAGCTTCGAGGCAATCAGGAAACAGTACGAGAGGCTCAAAGACGAAAAAGGCGAACAGCAATAAATTCATCGGCGGTCTGCGATTTGTCGGGCTGCCGATTTTTGTTTGGAGATGGTAACAGTGAGAGCGGTTATTCAGCGTGTGACACATGCCTCCGTGACGATAGACGGAGTTGTCAAGGGGTCAATCGGACGGGGCTTCCTTATTCTGTTCGGAGCGGGTGAAGGCGATACCCGTGAGAAGGCGGAGCTTCTGGCAAAAAAGACTGCCGGAATGAGGATATTCAAAGACGGCGACGGCAAGATGAATCTTTCGCTTGCCGATGTGGACGGTTCGGCGCTTGTGATTTCGCAATTCACCCTTTACGGCGACTGCCGCAGGGGCAACCGCCCGAGTTTTTCCGGCGCGGCGGCTCCCGACACGGCAAACGAGCTGTACGAATATTATGTGAATCTGCTCAGAAATGAATATCACATTGCCGATGTGCAGACGGGTGAATTCGGAGCGGATATGAAGGTTGAGCTGCTCAATGACGGTCCGGTTACGATTCTTCTCGACAGCGAAGAATTAGAGCGTCCGCGTCATAATAATTAAACGATACACAAGGAGGCAGACAAAATGAGCGTCAAAAGAATATCGGTCGGAGCTCTGGGAACCAATTGCTATATCTATTGCGATGACGCCACTGGCAGGTGCGCGATAATTGATCCTGGCTATTTTGATGATACGCTTCAAAAGGCAATTGAAAAATTCGGCTGCGATAAATTTGATTATATTCTGCTTACCCACTGTCATTTTGACCATGTTGCAGGTGTAAGCAGGGTTAAGGAGCTGACCGGCGCAAAGATTGCCATCTTCATTAGTGACGCGCCGGGACTGCGGGATATGTTCGTCAATCTGTCCGCGCCGTTTACAGGCAGGGGAGAGGTTTATCCCAAGCCGGACATCGAATTGATTGACCGCGAAACAATCAAGGTCGGTCAGACGGAATTCACCGTGATGCATACGCCGGGACACACCGTGGGAAGCTGCTGCTTCATCACGGACGGAATCATTTTCTCCGGCGATACGCTCTTCTGCAGGTCGGCGGGCCGCACGGACTTCCCGGGCGGCAGCGTGTCTGAGCTTCGCCGTTCACTGCAGCGTCTTGCGGCGTTGGAGGGAGATTACCAGGTGTACCCAGGACACGAGGACGCCACTACCCTTGCGCATGAGCGTATGTACAATATGTATATGTGATGCATTTCTATATGTTAATAAAGGTTTGAATGAAGTATGTATATTCTCATTGACGGTATTGCGTCGAGATATGAATATGAAAAGCTGGCGCGGGTATTCTTTCCCGACCAGAAGATGAATGAATCCGAAGCCAATGCCCCCGACGCACTGAGAATTGAGGTGCGCTGGCACGGCAGGCAGCTTTCTTCAAAACTCAGGCTGGGCGACAGGGAATTCTATGACGAGGCGCTTGCACCGGAGAGTATGGCACAGGACAAAAATTACTGTGAACTGGCAATAGCGCAGCTCCTTTGCAGGCAGTTGATGAAGCTGACAGGCTTCACGCCGCCATGGGGACTGCTCACCGGCATACGTCCAATGAAGCTGCTGAGAATGCTGACGCGGGAATACGGCAGGGAGGAAGCCGAGCGCAGATTCATGGAGGATTATCTGGTGTCGCAAAAAAAGCTCGATATCAGCCGTCGGACGGTTGTAGGTGAGGACAAAATTCTCTCGCTGTCACACGACGATTCCTTCAGTCTGTATATTTCCGTGCCGTTCTGTCCGTCGAGGTGCAGCTATTGCTCTTTTGTGTCGCAGTCGATAGAGCACGCCGCCAAGCTGATACCTGAATATACCGAACTGCTTGTCAAGGAGCTCAGGGTTACGGCGGATATTGCCGCCTCGCTGGG
>ONWI01000085.1 GCA_900321515.1 uncultured Eubacteriales bacterium
CAGCCGCAGTATCAGCAACCGCAATATCAGCAGCAACAGTATCAGCAGCCGCAATATCAGCAGCAACAGTATCAGCAGACTGCTTTCAACCAGCAGCCTTATTATCAATACGCTCCGGTTGATCCCACTCTTGCCGCTAACCAGAATACATCAGACGGATTCGCAATAGCATCTTTGATATGCTCAATTATAGGTCTTGTTTCATGCTGTACTGTCCTGCCTTCGCTGCTCGGCGTTATCTTTGGAGCCGTTTCAAAGGTCAAAAATGACGGAACACGTCCGACAGGAGTTTCTACCGTAGGTCTTATAATCGGCATAATCGGACTGATAATTAATTTGTTAATCGTGATTGGTATGATCTTCTATAATAATTAAATATGTTTCCACGGTAATTAATTATTTCCGAACAAAAACGGCTTTGTATCCGCATTTGCGATACAAAGCCGTTTTTTGCTGATATTCGATTGCAATAAGTGTTTATCATATTGGCTCGAAATCCTCCGCGCCGTGTTTGCAGAGAGGACAAATGAAATCAGGCGGCAGTTGCTCACCTTCGTAGATATATCCGCAGATCTTGCAGCGGAAGCCCTTCTTACCGGCTGCCTCGGGCTTGGGCTTTACGTTGGCATGATAATAATTGTAGGTCATTGCCTCATTGCCGCTGATCACGCCGCAGTCCGCCACTCGCGCTATAAACATCGTATGCGTGCCCAGATCCACGCTGGATATTACCCATCCGCTGATATACGCGCACGCGTGTTCGGTCAGCCTCATAAGTCCGTTGCCTGTGCGGGCGGCTCCATCGAAGCCCGCAAATTTATCCGCGTCACGTCCGCTCTGAAATCCGAACCTTTTGAAGATATCAAATGGCGCGGTCTCGTCAATAATGCTGACATTGAATTTATTGGTTGCGGCGATCATGTCATGAGTGAGGTTCTGCTTATTGACCGTTACGGCAATGCACAACGGCGATGATGTGACCTGAAGAACAGTATTTACAATGCAGGCATTGTCCCTGTCGTCCTGCCGGCTGCTCAGCACAAAAAGCCCGTATTGTATCTTTTGCAGTGCTTTGGTATCCATAAAAACACCTCCAAATTAATGTAAATACATTATACATATTATTTCAACCTTTGTCAATCAAAATATCTATTTATCACGGACTCCCCGTTGATTCTTTTTCTTTTTTATAATTTTTTAATTCAATTTCGGCTATTTTATCAATTGACTATTTCGCAACGTAAAGATATAATTCATATGTAAATTGTATTTACAACTATATTTGGTATGGTTAAGGGTTGTTTACACAATTATGCACAGGTATATTGATGTTCTGAAAAAAAACGATCTGTTCACTGGTATCTGCACCGAAAACATTGGCAAAATACTTGATTATTTTGATGCGCGCCTCCGTGTATTCGACGACGGAGATTATATATTCAAGTCAAACAATGAGCTGAACAGGATCGCTGTTTTTATTGATGGAAAAGCGCAAATTATCAACGAGGATTTTTTAGGCAACGCTACAACGCTCTCTCAGGTCGGAAAGGGTGATATTTTTGGCGAGGTTCATTCCCTGCTTCCTTACGACACTCCTACGGTAAGCGTGGTGGCTCTCTGCCGCACCACGGTCATATTCATTGACATTGACTGCATTCTTACGCCTATTCAGGATATAAGCGACTGCCAGAGCCAGCTGCGCAGCAATCTTATGCGCATTATGGCGCGGAAGCTGCTCAATAACGCCCGTAAATTAGAGCATATCTCCCGCCGTTCCACAAGACAGAAGCTCCTCTCCTATTTCACTGAACAGATGAACACACACCACTCCCCCGCTTTCGACATACCGTTTTCCCGTCAGCAGCTTGCAGATTATCTGGCAGTTGACCGCAGCGCTATGTCGAGCGAACTGAGCAAAATGCAAAGGGACGGGCTTATCCATTACAATCTCAACCACTTCGAGCTTATCCCCGAGGATGAGTGTGTTTCATAATTTTTTTTATTTGTTTCATTAAGAATCTCGCAGGAGAATACCGCCAACGGCTCACACTACCCATTAATACCATTTTGCTGCTAAGTATACAGAGATTCAATCTTTATCTTGCTAAGACTTGCACAATCGCGATATTTCAAAATACCACGATTGTGCAAGTCCTTTGTTTATCATTCTATTTGCTGTTCAGCAATTGATGATAATGCACAAATAATTTCTGACGTTCGTGAGAATAATTCATCTCACAGCCGGCTGCTATTATATTATATTTGGGCAAATTAGTTGACAAAAAGATAAAAAAATGGTATACTACAAAACACATGATCAAGCGATTGCAAACCGAAAAAGGAAAGCGCGCTTCAAGTAATCAGCGAACGAATCCTATCGTGAGGTGCAGGGAGCAAGGCTCCAGGAGTGAGGCGAAGCCAAGCCAGCGAGAAGCACTTGGACAAAACGCAGCCGGGCGAATACCGGATTCGCAAAAATCCACATCTGTCCTTCCCGGCTGGAAAATGTTCCGGCTTAAATTGCGCAAGCCACGTATTATCGCCTTTTTTTCAAATTATTACAATCTGATGATTATTTTACAATACGAGGAGATTTTAATATGGATTTGATACCGAGTTTTTCTGTGGACCATACCGCCATCATTCCCGGCATTTTTACCAGCCGCGTGGATAAGGTCGGCGACAGCTTTATCACTACTTATGACATCCGGCTTACCAGACCGAACAGGGAACCGGCTGTCGATGTCGCGGCAATGCATTCTCTTGAACACATTATCGCTACCTTTCTCAGGAACGATCCCGACTGGAAGGACGATATCATCTATTGGGGGCCAATGGGCTGCCTCACCGGGTTTTATCTTATCCTCAAAGGAACCCGCACTCCCAGGGAAATTTATGATCTGATTTTAATTGCCTTCAGATCGGTTGAGCATGCCCAGACCGTTCCTGGCACTACTCCCGAAAATTGCGGGAATTACCTCATGCATAATCTCGGTATGTCTAAATGGTATGCCGCCAGATTCGCCGAATACCTCGCCGCTAATTATGATAACCCAGATATCTATGAGTATCCAAAAGCTGAACGTCTGGTGACGGACGACGGTCAGCATTTCTTCGACTCCTGATTTTTTTATACTCCGGTCGGACAGTATTGTAAAATACATCCGACCGGATTTTTTTCATCCTACAGTATGGATTTTTGCGGTATTTAGTCTTTTTTGAAATTTTTCTGAAATAATTTTTTGAAATATCCGATTTCTTCAGATTATCTTCAGATGAGGGTGTTATCATTGACACATAAGAATTCAATAACGCAGGAGGTTAATTTATTATGGAAGAAATCAAAGAAATCACCGCACAGAACCAAGTCGTAATTGCCGGGGAGACATCCGAAGATGCCGCTGCCAACGAGGTTATCGTGACAGAGGCAGGGACAGACGGGGATACCGTCGCAACTGAGCCTGACATCAATCCCGCTCCCTCAAGGAAGAAAAGAGTATGGCCGAAGGTAGTTCTCTGGACATTGCTCACGCCGGTTCTCCTGGCGATTGCCGCAGTCATCGTGCTGTTTGTTATTCTTTACGGCAGAATTGCCACCGCCGCCAACGTGGAACAGGTGGGGCACAATCTCTACAAAGTCCACTACCGTCAGGATTATTTTCTCGACAAGGCGCTTAACGCCGAAATTAAAACCGAACAGGACCTGCTTGACTTTATTAACCGCGAAATGTACTTCGGTTACGGCATTGACGCGAATATTGACAAATACGCGTGCAGCGGATTCATCTCAAAGACCGACGGCAACAAGTACCTCACAGGACGCAGCTTCGGTCTGGGTGGTACCGACAAGCTGGCGGTTTACGCTACCCCGAAGAATGCCTACGCCTCGCTTTCCATGGTGTCTCTTGATATGCTGGGAATCGGCGGTGAATACGGTCCGGAAGCCCTCAGTTCATACGGCAGAATAGCCGCGCTTGCCGCGCCGTACATTCCTATGGACGGCGTGAACGAAAAGGGAGTATTCGCTGCCCTCATGGATCTTGATACTGTCGAGATTCACGACGATACGGAAAGACCTGAACTCCTTGTGTCGCTTGCCGTGCGTCTGATACTCGACCGCGCAGCGTCGGTCGATGAAGCCGTCGAACTGCTCGGACAGTACGATATTCACACCGGTCACGGCTGGACACAGCATATTTTCATCACTGACGCAACTGGCGACGCCGCCGTTGTCGAGTGGGAGAGAAACAATACCGTGGGCGGCAGAAAGGCCAGCATTATGCATGTGACAAGAAGCAAGATGTGCACCAACTTCCCCCTCTACAAGTATGAGGGTAATTCCGATGGCGTCTGCGAAAGATTCGACGCTATGAAAAACGCCCTCGAAGGCAAATCTGAAATTAATCACGAGTACGCTATGGATATTCTCGAACAGGTCTATCAGTACATCTCCCCCACTGTCTTCACCGACTGGTCCGTAATATATTATCAGACCGATTTCTCCATGGACGTTGCAACCAACAAGGATTTTGATACCGTTTATCATCTTGATCCTAAGGATTTCAACTGATCGGTGATTATTTTTCCCCCCGCTCATCTCATAATGTCTTATTGATAAATATCCATACTCTTTTGCCGCCGCTTTCGGTTTTTTCTTACCGATTGCGGCGGCAATTTTGCATTTTGAGCTTCAACAATTTGCTGGACATCTTATGTTATCGATATATGTGGCTTTTTTGTATTTTTTATGATATTGTTGACATTATGTGTTCTTAATAATATAATAGTTTCATTATTATATTTCAAAAACAAAGGATAAAGACAATGGCTTTATTTAATTCGCTTTTTTTCATTTTCAGATTATTATTCCTGATTACATCAAATATCGGTTCATGGGAACTTCTCAGAAAAAAGACTAAAGTTGATATTTTCTTTATTCCAAGCCTGACAGTTGCTTTGCAGACCTGCATATTATTTTTCGCGGGAATACTCAATCTGCTGCTTGAAACGACAATCTTTTTATCCGGTTTTGGTTTGATTTATCTGATTTGCTGCATTTACAAAGAGAAAAATTTTCGATTTATTAAGAATTACTTTAATGCCGGATATCTCTTCCTCGCCGCAGTCATTGTCTTATCCGCATTTGCCCTGCGCGGCACTTTGTTCACACATTACGACGATTTCTCACATTGGGGCATGGTCGTAAGACGTATGCTGATTGACAACCGATTTCCTAATTTCCAGAATATTCTGATTTTTAAGGAATATCCACTCGGCAGCAGCATTTACATATACTATTTTTCAAGGATACTCTCTTCAGCCGAATCGGTTCAGATGACTGCTCAGGCTTATGTGATGGCTGCATGTCTTTTGCCTTTATTCAGCTTTTGCCGGAAAAACAGCTTGCCTGCGCTCTTGTGCCTTCTGTCCTTCACTAACTTATTTTTTACCTTCAACATTGCTTTGTCAAGCCTTCTTGTGGATACGCTTTTACCAATTGTTTCCGCGTGTTCGCTGTTGTACTTACACAAGTACTGTTACAGTTCATCTGACTCTCCTGAGTTCTTTCTGGCAGGCGCTTACCTTATTCAGGTTGCTCAAATCAAGAATTCCGGCGTATTATTCGTTCTTATCGCGGCAGCATGGAGCGTTTACAGAGCTATTCGCGAACACAGTTATAAAAACCGGGGCATTCTTATGCTTATGCCTCTGGTTTCGTTTTACTTATGGCATACTCATTGCAAGTATGTTCTGGGCGGCGCCAGCGCTTCTAAGCACGCTATGCATCCAAAGTATTATAAAAACATAATCTCATGTAAATCCGCAGAAGATTTTCTCACTATCCCGGCAAATGTTTTTTCGTATATCCTGAGCTACAGGGATATGTGGATTTCAATCGGATTTATACTTGTTCTGGGTGCTTTGATCTGTCTTTTCGGCAGGGATTACATGCCGTTGTGGATTAAACTGGGGCTTTTCTGCGGCGCGGTATTCATGGTTTATCAGTTCGGACTGATTCTTATGTATCTTTTTTCCATGCCGAATTACGAAGCGTCAATCCTTGCCGGTATTGAAAGATACGAAAAAACCTGCGTTATTTTTATCACATATATGATGCTTCCTGTGGGTATGAAAATTCTTGACAGTCTCGCCTCAAAAAAAGCTTCTTCATATGCGTTGTCCGCCTGCATGATTACTATTCCTTTTGTTTTTTCTTTCCTGTCGGCAGGCAGAATCAGCTCCGCGTGGAACAATTACATCGGACTTTCTTCAGAAGAATGGATCAAAGAAAGAAATTGGTTTGAAAAACAGATTGTCAGTTACGATATTCCGGACGAAAGCACCTACTGCGTTCTGATTCCGCACGGTGACGCGGGATTCACATATTATATGTCTGTTTTTCGCTTTAATTCCGATAACGTAAAGGTCAAAGTCATAAATAATTCCGAAGAACTGGATAATACAGACTCACAATACATTATTGTTTATGACAGTCAAAACGAAATAATCAGAGATTGGATTAGTCTGAATTATCCAGATCAAACAGAGAAAAATGTTATTATTCAGAATTAATCCTGTATATCAAACCGTCCCCCGGTACAGAAGCGCCGGGGGACGGTGAATTATTTTGATTTATACATTCATTATTCCGGGTCTACCATAAAGCATTCCGAAACCGCTCGGTTCAGTTCCCACAGATGGATCGAGGCATCGCCTTCGATATACAGTCTGTCCTCTCCCCCGGTCGGGAATATCCGCGACGAAAATACCGCGTCCCCGTCATTGACGAAAATCTCTACCGAACTGCGGTCTATAAAAATCCGCAGATGGAATAGTCCCTTCGGCAGCGGTCGGATTCGCTGCTCTCCCTGTCCGGTATTAAATCGCCGCCTGAGTCCGGAACGGTCTATCGTTATCTCTTTTGCGCTGTCATCATAGGATATTGCCATGCCGCCGGTTCCGTCCGGGGCTGCAAACAGCTTCATTGTCAGATCTCCGCCTCTGCTTATCAGCTCTATTTCGCACACACGGGGCAGAATATCGGTTGATTCGAGATCTATCTTTTTTCCCCTCAGCGCCCTGAGTTCATCAAGCGGCTGCTGAATCAACCGGTTATTCCGCACCCTCAGCTCTCGCGGCAGTGTCAGGCAGCCTGACCATTCCTCTTCGTCAGTCGGATAGGATGCGTCGGGCAACCCCATCCAGGCGACAAGCGTCGCCTTGCTTTTGTCATTCGGATTTGCCGCGCATTCCGCCGCATATGAATCAAAGCCGAAGTCCAGCACATGAAATCGCGTGTTGTCCGGCATAAATCTCAGATTATCCCAGTCCATATGTCCCAGAAGATATCCGCTGTGGTGTTCCGAACCGCCCCTCCCGGGCAACCTGAGGTGCTGCGGACAGAATATCAGCACGTCATGTCCGCTTATGCTTTCCACGGACGGACATTCCCACATGTCTCCGAAATCCTCAAATCCCGGCACATTCAGCTTGCCCGCGTAGCTCCACCCTTCTGTCGGAGACTCTGAACTGTAGATTATGCAGCAGCCCTTTTTCTCCTTGGTCTGTGCACCGAGTATGATGTAATATTTCCCGTTCTGCTCATTGTGTATAATCTTCGGGTCGCGCTGATGCTCGGTATATTCTTCATTCATTCCGAAAAGCGGCGGGAGCTTCACGGCTGTTCCGTCGTCCTTCAGGTCCACAAGACAGGTATAAGGTCTGCGCGTCCAGTCTTCATCACGGTGATTCCCCGTGTAATACAAATACAGATGACCCTCCGTCGGCAGTGCCGAACCTGAATACGCGCCTTTGTTGTCATATTCTGTGTCCGGACGGATACAGACCCCCGCGTTTTTCCATTTCACCAAGTCCTCCGAAACGGTGTGGTACCAGTATTTCAGACCGTGCACCGCTCCCCACGGACACCACTGATAGAACAGATGCCATACGCCGTCATGAAATACGAAGCCGTTCGGGTCGTTCAGCAGTCCTGTCACGCTTTGGATGTGGTAATGCTGGCGGTAGTCCGATTTTATGATCTGTTCATGCATCGGACGTATCTCCTCAGCGTTTTTCAGAATACGGTAGCGTTCTTCTTTTGTCCATGTTTTCACGTCTTGATTCCTCCTTTTTCAGCACTCACAATTGATTCTGAATTATTTTTTCTCTTCCCGGCGTGTGCGGAGAGATACGTCAGCAGGCTCTTAATGTCTCACCCTGAAGCTCCGTTCGTCCGGGTCGGGTTCCAGCCATTTCGTCTCCATACGCTCGATTCGGATATACGGGTCACTGTCTATCTCGGCTACTGCGTCGTTGATCTGTTGCTCAGTTCCCTGTATTTCCATCGTGACTGAGCCGTCGTATTCATTCTTTACCCAGCCGGTCACCCGGTTCCGATTCGCCGCATACTGCGCCTGAAAACGGAATCCTACCTCCTGTACCCTGCCGTAAAAGCAGATTCGCTTGCGCAGAATATTCTCTTTTCTTATCATCCCTGAACACATCCTATTACACAGCAAAACCGACAGATAAACTGCCGGTTTTGCTTTTTTGGGTTGAACAAACGGTTTTTTACCGCAGTGTACATTCAATGGATATTATTTGTTTTTGCCTTTGCCGAACAGCGAAAAACGGCTCTTTTTGCTCTGTTTTTCCGGTTCGGGCTTAGGGGGCTCCGCCGGGGCTTCCTCAGCCGGAGCTTCCTCAGCCGGAGCTTCGGCGGGCGTGTTATTTTCAGGTTCCTTTGCCGGACCGAGCTCCAACTCACGGATCACCTTTCTCAATCCCAGTACGCTTCCGGGATTGACGCTCAGTTCATCCAGACCCATCTGCAGGAACGTCTCTGTAAGCGTCGTATCCGCGCCGAGTTCGCCGCAGATGCCGACCCAGCAATTGTGCCTGTGGCCTGCCTGAACCGTCATATCTATCAGCCGGAGTACCGCGGGATGATGTGAGTCATAGAACGGGTCGAGCTTCGGATTCTGACGGTCAATCGCCAGCGTGTACTGCGTGAGGTCGTTCGTGCCGATAGAGAAGAATTCCACTTCTTCCGCCAGCTCATCGGCAAGCATGACCGCTGCCGGCGTTTCAATCATGATGCCGATCTCCACTTCGCCGATCTGCTTGCCCTCGGCAATCAGCTCTTTGCGGCACTCTTCCAGAATCGCCTTGGCATCCCTGACCTCGCTTACCGAGATGATCATCGGGAACATGATGCTCACCTTTCCGAACGCCGCGGCACGCAGAATCGCCCTTATC
>ONWI01000069.1 GCA_900321515.1 uncultured Eubacteriales bacterium
CTGTTAATCTTGCATCTTGTGTTTTTTCGTATGTCTTTATCAGTAATTCCCGTTCTTCCTTATTGAGCATAGCACTCACCTCTATGCTTCTATTTTACCACACTTGTCAACTGCCTTATACTTTTTTTGGATTGCTATAGTCATTGCTTTTTTGCTTAAAAAATCTCGCTGTCGTTCTCAACAAGAGAAGCGTCGCTGACGCATTCGAGCTTCATCAGCTTGTCGATAAGCTCGGACGGCTTGGATGTTTTGACTTCAATTGCGATATTCAAGCCTGATTTGGAGACGTTTCTCGCTCTGACCCTGCTGTATTTACAAAAGTCCTTGACTGCCTTGATTATTTCGGCCTCGTCGGAATGGGAGTTTGCGTTGACCACAAGCACCAGTGTGCTTGCCGCCTTGAATGATGCCGAGAAAAGGATGATAAGCACTGTGACAAAGAGCGAAGCGACCACGGCAATGCCGGCGAAACCAGCGCCGCAGATTATTCCCGCGCTGATTGACCAGAAGAGGAACGCAAGGTCCATCGGGTCCTTTATGGCAGTGCGGAAACGGACTATTGAGAGTGCGCCGACCATGCCGAGCGAGACGACGATGTTGGACTGAATTGTGAGAATAATGGCGGATGTGATAATTGCGATTATAACCAGCGAGATGTTGAATCCCTTGTTGTAGAAGGCGTTGCGGTTGACCATCTTGTAAATGAAATAGATGTAGATAGCGATAGCCATTGTGCAGCCGATGCACACAAGTACGGTGCCAAGCGTAATGCTGCTGGTTGCGTAGCCCTCCATGAATGCTTTTTTGAGCAGATCAATAAGTCCCATTGAAAAATTACCTCCGTTTTCGCCGATCAAAACGGCATAGTTTAATTTATTGCTCTGTTGTTGCGATATAGTTTTGTGCGCGTGTTCTAAAAACCTATGAGCCTGCATGTGTAATATTTGGAAAAAGTACTCCACTGCAAGGTGTCGAGCTGCATCATTCCCTTGATGTGAAGAGGGAGCAGCTCATCCCATTTGACTTCCAATATGCTCTTGCCGGGTGGAAGCACGGGGCGCTGACGATAGTCTCCTGTGAGAAATCGTTCCGTGTCATCTGAAGAAGTAATGTTTCCGTCAAATGTTACGCGAACGTTGCCGGCTGGGTAAATGAACGGAATACGGCTGTATGTGACAATAACTTTCGGCAAAAGGCAGTGCGAACTGATTTCGAGCAGCAGTCTGCGCTTTTCGTCGGGCATATCCGATCTGATTTGGGGAATATGTCCGGCGGCTAAAATCGCCGCTTCCTCCTCGGTCAGACCGCAGGAGCGTTTAAGTGTCATTCCGCGACGTTTTATCTTTTTTTCAAGGCGAATAAAAGAAGTATCGTTGTCGTAAAAGCGCACGCGGTATTTTGCTCTCGGGTCGGAGCCGGATTCGTTCTGAAAAAAGCATGTGTCGGCGCTGTCGTCAAAATAAAGACTGCGTATTACATAACTGCCGTCATCTCCGGCGTGCGGATCCCGCTGCATCATAGCCTGCGCCTTCATCAGCAAAATCCTGCGCTGTCCCGGATCAATGAGGTATTTGTATTCGTGCCTGTATTTATCCATTGGTCAGACACCCTTCCTCGATATAGATATCATGTCCTGCCTTGCTGTTGGACATGACTCCTTTCAGCATCATCCTGCTTGAAGCGACATAAATGCTTCTTGAAGCGTTGAGGGCATGTTCTCCGGCTATCACCGAAAGCGTTGAGTCGGTGATTTCAATATTGCCCTTGCGCACCTTGCCGGATTTGGTGGTGCGGATTCCGTTTTTCTCAGCTTCCAGAGAAACATCCGCGCCGTTTATCAGAACGCCGTCGTTGCCGTGAAGTCCGTCGTCCTTTGCCCTTGCGAACAATTTGACTCCGAGTATCTTGAGATAATCCTTTGTGTGAATCGCGTCTTTATAATACCCCGATACGGATATGCTTCCGCCGCCGTTGATTGTCAGATCGCTCATGCTGAAAATGCAGCCGTCGGATACGTCGCTGATGTACTTGCTGCCGTCGGCAAGAATGTTCTCTTTGCCATCTTCGACAGTGATAATAACCTTTCCGGCCGATTCGATATTAATAGCCGGCGACGTTACCGATTTGATGTTAACTCCTGCCAGAAAGATATGCACCATCTGATCTTCGGCGCAGATGTGGACGCATCCGTTCATCTCACCGCTCAGCCGGTAATCCCCCGCGTCGGTTATCAGCAGTTCTTCTCCACAGGAGCCAAGGTCGATTTCCCGGACGTTTTTCGATGAAGTCCGCGTATCTTCGCGGGTTAGTTCAATGACCGGCTGAACGGAATGATCTCCGCTTTCCGTATCGGAATCCGAGGGAAGCATCGAGCAGCCCGAGAGCGTGGCAATGATCGAAAAAGTCAGCGCAAGAGCCGCAGTAAGCGCCGCGAGTCTAATCCTTCTCAAAAATCGCATTTACCGTTACACCTCCGTTTATTTGAATTTCTATGGTTGAGTCGGTTCGTCCGTCCGACCATCCATTAAAGTGATAACCGGCAGCCGGCGTTGCCGTGACTGTTACGGGATATTCACGGTAATACCTGCCTGTCCAGCTTCCGCTGCCGAGGTCAATCACCGAGGTGTTGACCTTTACGCTGCCCGCTTCGGGATTGTCAGTGGTGACGGTCAGCTCGCCGGTGGCGTTTTTCAGCCCGAATTCCTTGGCTGTGAACGCGATCATGTTGTCGGGGCGGTCGCGGAAGAAATATTCGTGCCAGCTGATATCCTCGCCGAATTTTTGAAGCAGAGCGGACATGCGCGCTTCTGTGAAGTCATTGTTGATCATATCCATCATAGAGAGCACGAATTGCTTGCGGAATTCGGGATTTGCCTTGAGCGCACAGTATATCTGACGCTGATTTACCGGCGGATCCCAGTCACAGACGATGTTGAATGTGTCCAGCTGCGCGTCTGTGATGTTTGTCATACCGTAATTGTAGCGGCAGCCGGCGGTCTGAAGATCCATGTCGTAAAACGCCCAGCGCCAGCGCCCGTCGCCGTAGGAATCATTTTCCTTTGTCACGGTGCGCCACATGGCTGTATTGGCGTATTCGTTGTAGTCGGTGTTGCCAAGGTAGACATTCGCGCAGATATAGTCGATGTAGCTCTGAATGTCGATTATCGCTCCGAATCTGTCATAATTCTTCTGATCGGCGAGATCGTGATTGTCGATGAATTGTTTCATTTCGTCGGTAATTCCGACCTTGACGAATTCCACGTTGTCAACTCCGAATGTCTGTCGGAAGTAGGTGTTGTTGTATTTTTCGAGCATATATGTGTCGTACCAGAATTCGCCGTTGAGGTAAACGGTCACCGGAATGCTATGAATAACGGCAACGTCCCTGTCTGGAACAGTGTACATGCTGAGGGCGTTTTCCAGTCCGCTGTTGAACATTACCGAATGTGTGGCTTTTCCCTTGAAAAGCTCAACCGGGAAGGTGCTCCGTCCGCTGTATTCCTTGCGCGAGAATACCGAGAAGCGCTTCATCGGAAGCCAGCGTGTGGAACCGCCCTGGATTCTCAGTCCGCCCTTCTGCTCAAATGTGAGATTTTTGCCGTTGTCAAAATATTCGATGTTGACTTCGCATTCTGTGCCCTTTACTTCGAAATTGGCAAGCGGACGTTCGCCTTCGCCGCCGCCGAGATACCAATCGTCGTACTTCAGACCGGTGACATACATGCCGTTTTCTCCGAAGAGGTTTTCGTCCTCAAAGATCAGGGAGACCACAGCTCTGTCGCTGTCAAAGTTTTCTCCGATAAAGTAGGAGGCAGCGACATCTTCACTTTTTGCCCCGTCACTGTCAAAAGCGGCGGCTCTCACTATGAATGCCTTTTTCACAGGAGTGGTGTCAGGAGTGTAATTCTTCCAATCGTAGACTATGTTCTGAAGCGAACGGCGTTTGTTAGGCTCGCTGCTTCTGTCGGTCACGCGGATAGGCTTTTTGTATACAGGCGAATCCTGCGAAGGAGCCGAACCGTCTGTAGTATAATGTATCTCAGCGCCTTCGTCGGCGGTAATGGCCAGGTCGAATTCTTCAGCGTAATATCCGGCTTCTTTTGAGAAGGACGGCGCCTGAATAATTGCGGCGGAAGCCGCGTTGAGTTCGCCCGGTGTGGGGTGCATGTAGTTCCATTCATCGGAACTGCCGACTCTGCAATAGGAATAAACGCCGTCTCTCGGCTTGTCAATAATCACCTTGTCGATTATCCTGCCTGCTCCGTCTGAAAGAATAACAACTGTGCCGCCGGACTTGCTGAGAGAAAAGACGTCGCTTTCCAGAGGTATCAGCAGCAGCTTTCCCGCGCCAGCCACTTTGTCAGGGAGGGGGTATTCTTTGAGGTCATCCTCGCTGTTGCTCAGATAGAGTCCGCCTGTGCGGCAGGGAAGGCTTCCCTGGTTGAGCAGCTCGATAAATCCGCCGTTCGAGACTCTGCCAACCTTGGAATCACACAATTCGGTAAGCCTGAGATTGGTCACACCTCCGGCGCAGAAGGCGATGGAGGAAACGGCGGCGATACCCAGCAGGCACAAATCCAGTGTAATCAGAAGCGTCTTGGATCTCCTCTTTTCAGGAGGGACAAACGGCTTGTCTACGGACAGGCGGGAAAGCGCCACTGACCTTATGGCGAAGCCAGCCGCTGCGGCAAGCGGTACCCATAGTAAAAGGATTCCGTAGATGTATTCTGTTGACTGATAGCTCAGTTTTTTTTCTACTGTCATGCGCAGTGTTCTGAAGATATCCCCGTCTCCGCGGAAGATTAAATGTAGCAGGAACAGTATCGCGGCGTTGCACACAAGGCCGGCTGACCATACGCCCAGTTTTATCAGGGCGGACTTTTTCTTATCCTCGTGACAATACGGCAGATCAGCTATCGAGATGCTGATTGCTGAGACCGCGGAATAAATTGCAATAAGACAAACCACAGCAATGATAAATGACATACTTTCCATCACTTCACTTAATTATTTTATATTATCATTTATAATTATAGATATTTTTTATAAAAAGTCAATAGATATGGTTAATGAGTTATACAGATTAAAGAAAAAACGCGGCAAGAATGTTTATAAAACAACATCCTTGCCGCGATGTCAGCTCAATATTTTAGTTGATCAATAAACTCTTCGATTTCTTCGCGGTTTTCTTTGCTGGTCGGAGGAACATAAATCACAGTATTTTCGATATAAGATACCATAAGATAATTATTATCCTTGGTGACGACAGTGCGCTTTGCGTAATTCTTGCCGTTGGAAACCTTGCTGTTGGCGTTTTCGCCCTGATAGCTGTCAATGACCTTTCCCTGAGCCTGAAAGAGTTTTTTAGAGCTTTCAAGATCTGTGATCAGATAGAATTCTATCTGGAATCTTCTGTCCTTAGGCGCCACAATAATTGTTTTTTTTATTTGCGGGGCGTTGATGTATTGTTCGGTCACATCGTAAATCTCGTAGTCTTTTTTCTCCGCAAGACTCTTGAATGTCTTGGTGTCGGACGCGGGCTTGGAACATGAAGTAAATAGTAAAGCTATGATTGCGGCGATAACAGCAACCGCCGCAAATCCTTTATTTTTTTTCATATGATAAAAACCTTCCTTAGAGCGGGAACTGCTGCTTTTGATCAAAAGGCCGCATCAGTACTTAAGCTCTGACAAAAAAGACTCTATGGTCGATTTGTTGGCGCTGTTGGTGGAGTGAACGTAGATAGCGGTATTTTCAACACGTTCTATCATCATGAAATTGTTGTTGATTTCCAGCTTGTAAATGTCGTAATTTTTGCCGGAATCGTCCGATTCAATGCTGTTCTCGTTTCTCAGCATGATGAAATTCTTTTTATTGCTGTCATAAAATGACTTTGCGATTGCTTCGTCATTCAGCTCATAGAATTCAATCTGAAAAGCCTTATCCTGCGGGGCGGCAAGCTTGACCAGCTTGATGTAATCGTAATCCTTGAAATAGTCGGTGCCGTCCTGAACGATATATCCCTTCTGAGCAGCCAGAGTTTCAAAATCAACATTTGAGACTGGAGCTTTTTTGTTGCAGCCTGTCAGCAATGAGAACGTCAGAGCCATTGCGGCAAATAAACAAAACACTTTTAATCTGAAATTTTTCATAACCAGCGCATCCTCTCATAATTAGATGGAATAATATCCAAAATCATTTTAACAAAATAAAACATCTTTGTCAAGAATAAATATGTTATAGTCCGATAAAAGAAAGCATTAATTTTTCAAAAAGCAGAGCCCCGAATCATTCTGCCGGGAATGATTCGGGTGCCGTTTTACAATTAATCGATCCTGGTAAATTCCAGTTTTCTGCCTTCGTTGTTGAATGCGACTACGTCGTCGGCGAAAGTGAATTTTTCTTCCTTGCCGTTGCAGGAGAACGTCATTTTTCTCAGATCGTAGGTTAATTCCACCTTTTCACCGAAGACATCCATTTCAGCGGTGCCGTCGTCCTTAATCTCAAGGGTGGCGGTGATTCCGACAGCTTTCATGGAATCTATCTGTTCCCGGGTGAGATTAATTCCGACACCTTCCGCCCTTGTGAGTTCATATGTGCCGACAAATTTTGATTTATTGATTGAGCTGCACGACGCAAGCGAGAATAATAACATACAAATTGTGATAACACATGCTGCTTTTTTCAAAATATACAACCCCTTACGGTTTCAGATATTCAGACGATTGTAAAATATGGAAAACGGAGGCGCCTCGGGCATTTCTGATTATATTATTTGATTTACAATCGCCCGATTTGTATTTATCATGATGGGACAAACCGGCATTTGTCCTGCTCTGACGCTTTTGATGATTTACTGTACTTCAGGTATGGCGATAAATTCTTCGCCTGAAACGGCGGCAATGACGCTTCCTCCGGTGGCATCGGCGAGCTTTGGCGCGAATTTTGAATAATCGTCCTGCGTCATGCTGAATGTAATACTGACGCATTCGCTGAATGACGTATCCCTCACGCTGCCGCCGCATTCAGGAATGAGAGCGGAAAGCCTTCCGTACTGGTTGTAATCGCAGCTGAGATTGCAGATAAGGCACATGCGCATAGTGGCTATTCCCGCGGCGGCAATGCCGATTGAGGCAGCATGGCTGTATGCCCGCACAAGTCCGCCGCCTCCCAGGAGAATTCCACCGAAATAACGGGTTACGACCACAGCGCAATCCATCAGTCCGGATTTCTGAATCACACCGAGCACAGGCATTCCGGCTGTACCGGAAGGTTCGCCGTCGTCGGAATACCGGCAGATATTGCCTTCGCGAAGGCTGTAAGCGAATACATTGTGTTTTGCGTCCCAGTGTTTTGATTTGATTTCGGCGATAAAGTCAAGGGCTTCCTTTTCGGAAGTCACCGGTCTGGCGTAACCTATAAAGCGTGAACGCTTCTCGGTAAATTCGTCCTGCGCCGCCGAAATGAGAGTTTTATATTCTGTCATCAAAAACTCCCCTTTTAGTGAGTGATTGTTTAATTGCAGAGTTACTTTTCTCTGATTTTATCATATAAATTCATCAATGTCAATCTCGTAAAATGCTGTTGAATTAATAAAAGGTTATCTTCTTTCTCTTTTGACATGGAAATATCTATACTATGAATGATGCGGATATGGACATTTCATACGCTGATTTTTTCAATCATGCTCCCGTAATGAATCCCCGTGCCAAACGGATTAAGGGGAGCGTTTGCGGAGTAAAGGTGGAAGAAATTGAAGATCCCCTGATGCGGAAAATACGCCGGCTTGACAAGCTGATAGACGAACTTGCCAAGGGAAAACAGATGGACAGAATAAAAAGATAAACAATCCCGTTGGTCTTTATCAGCAGGCTCTAATTTATAATTATCACAAAATGGGCTGTCTCACTGCATATGTGAGGCAGCCCATTTGGACATATTAAAATGAAAAAAAATTATTGAATGTTCAGATCATATATCAGTTTTCCCTACGGGCTTGCAGGGCGGCGAGTTTCCGGTTAAACGCGCTGGCGATACGCCGCTCATTGATCCACATGACAAAATAGACAAAGGCGAAGATAACAGTTACTTCCCCCGCGACAATTCCCGCCATCAAGGGCGTAAAGCGATAGCCAGCAACCAGATTGACCCCGAACACAATCCCCATGATCAGAAGCCATTGCAGAACCAGCCGGAAGACCGTTTCCCAGACGGACAATACCCTGCGCGATTCTACCACTATCCCCGTCAGAACGGTCAGCAGCCCGAATCCGGGAGGCACAAAGTAGGCACTGTAGGACAGTCTGCTGCCGGACAGCAACCAGCTACCCAATATTCCCTCCGCAAGGCACAGTCCGGTGGTAATTACGCAAAAGGCAATCAGAAAACGGGACAACAGTCCTCCTTTTTTTTTAGTAAACATCCGTATCACCCTTTCTGATTCATTACCCGTCCGATTACGTCGGGGGCAAATTTGCGTGAGATGATCAGTTTTTCACCGTTCTTCATATGCGCTGTGTAGCGTCCCGCAAGCGCGGGACTGATGCTCTCAAGCTTCATCAGGTTAAACACCACCGATTTGGAGCATCGGACAAAATAATAGTCCTCATAAGCCTTTTCGATTTCGTAAAGCCGCTGCCTGATTTCGTAAACCTTTTTTTCGGTGCAGGCAAAGCACTTTTCGTCCACTGCTTCAAAATAGTACACGCTGTCCAGCGGAATACGTTCCATCTGACCGCCGTCGGCAATGCCTGAAAGGCCCTGTCCTTTTGCCTGCGCAAAGGCACGGATTTCTTCGATTTCCGGAGTGATGCTTACGCATTCGATGACTACCTGCTCTTCCGAAAGAGCGTTGATATTCCTGATGTATTCCTTCATGCGGCATACATTCCTTTGCTTGATACTACCCCAATGATACCACATTCTCCGCTCAAAATCAATACTCTTCCTGAATTGCAAGCGAAGTTTGGTTTTTCAGGTCATGATCGAAGTATTCCAGCACGATGCCGTTCACCGTTTCAATGCACTCCCTCGGATCACGGCTGCCCACACCGAACATTCCCGCGAGAGGAGGGGAAAGCACCGGAAGATCGCAGAAATTCATGTGCGCAGCGTCGCGGAAGGTCACTTCACGCGCCTCGGCGGAATGCTTTACGATGCTGAAATTGACATATTCCCTGCTGCCGAACATCTGCTTCATGCCATGGGAAGCGATCGAGTCGGAATTGACGTCGAGCAGCGGAATGGGATAGGGTGTGCTGTCATAGGTGAATCCGGTTTTATCAGCGCCGGTCAGTTCGCCGAGCATCATGCCTTCCAGCACGATCACCGCGTCGATGTCGTCCCGCTGCCGGCCAAGCGCTTCGCAAGCGGCGCCGCCCATCGAATGTCCGAAAAGTCCTATGTGCTCAATATCCACGCGGGCAAAGACTTCCGCATCATTTCTCGCTGCATGCGTCAGAATTGTGTCCAGAGCAAAATTCAGATCATCCGTGCGGGTCTTCATCCATTCTCTGTAATACACCAGCATTTCCTCATTGGTGTGTGTCAAAGGACCGCTCATGGAAAGCTGCATGAATTCCGAATCCACAGAAGTCGTGACGCCGTTTGCGTCTGTGACAAACATCGCGTGATATGGATGCGCGACCGCAGCCACCACATAGCCATGGGAAGCCAGTTCGCGGCAGGTAGAATCATTTGCGTCCATAGTGGAAGCCGCTCCGTGAGAATACAACGCCAGCGGATAACGTCCCGCTGTTTCAGGATAATAGAACTGCACCGTGACGCTGCGTTTCTCTCCGTTATCCGCAAACGTCTCTTCGCGGCTCTCGTCCTTCCATGTGTACAGTTCTGTCTGAATAGCGTAGTCTCCTGTTACGGCGATTTCCTCCACCTGAGGGAAGAGAATCGCGAGGATCATGACCGTCATATAAAGCGCCATGCTTCCGATAGAGCGCCAGATGCGGCGGGCAGGTTTATTTATTTCACGTTCACCTTTTTTGCGCAGAGAGAGAAGCGAAACAATTCCCATCACGGCCAGTAGGGCGAGGATGCCCGCGTATCTCGAAATCCCTTGCAGCACGCCGAGCAGCATCAGCAGGGTGAGAATGACCGCCGCTCCGAGACGAAACGCCGCTTTTAGACGGTAATGGGTGGTTTTACTCAACAGATCCCAACCCAGAAAACCGATTTCCATAGCCACCAGAACAGATAAAATAATTTTGGTCCACATAATAATCAACCGTCCTTTCTGCATCGAGTATAGCATGACAGTTTCCCGTTTGCAACCCATCCGAGGATGAAATGCGTGTAGCGAGGATGAAATGCTTAGTATTCATGTTAGACTGTCGTTTTAAAACGGTCCGCGGCTCTTAGAACTCATGGTCAAAGGATGTCTGTTACAAAATATATCTGAAAACCTGCTTGCTTATCGCAGCAATTCATTATCCGAAAGATTGAAGTAGATTTTTTCCTTGACGAAATAAATACAATAAATTATAATATGAAGCGTAATGGTACTATAGAAAGGAGGAAATCGACAATGAAAACTGAATACGTTACCCCTGAAATGGAAATTACCGAGTTAGAAAATGAAGATGTGATAATAACTTCAGGTAACGACGGTTTTGGCACCGAAGTTCCAATGTAATGTCCATTGTTAGACTTCAATGCTGTATTCATACCCAAATACAGAAAAAAGGTGATGTATGGAAAAATAAATGAAGTAATGATAGAAGTACCGCGAAAAATATGTCAATACAAATAGTTAGAGAAAGTATAAGAGCCTGCTGACGTACACGTTGAGATATGTCAGCAGGCTCTGAGGATAAAAGGCTCTGATTTAGCTGGAAATATTATTTCTGATTAAAAAGCTTTCCCATTCTTCCTCGGTACCGAGAAAAACATTCATGTCGATGAATGTTTCCTTGCCGTCATACCCTTTCAGATGCTCTCTGTTTGTATATTGCCAGAAGCGCCAGTTGCCCTCCGGCGGGTCGGTCAGAATGTTGCGGAACCATATATCGTAATCGTCGAAATATGTGTAGATATATTGCAGATATGATGGCTCGGCAACATAAATTACCGGACGTTTGCCGTAATGTTTCTCTAATGCATCGAGAAGATCGCGCAATTCCGGGACAATCTTTCCGGCTGGGAGTGGGTTTCTTGCATGATTGCCGTAATATTCAAGATCAACAACCGGCGGCAGGGTATCTGAGGCAACGGGCACAGTGAAAATGAAATTATCCGCCTGAGCTTTGCCTGTGCTTTCAAAGCTGAAAAAGTGATAGGCGCCTGCCTTGATGTCGGTTTCGGAAACGGCGCGCCAGTTGTCGGAAAAGCATTTGTCCACATGTCCGCTGCCTTCTGTCGCTTTGATGTAAGCAAATCTTACATTCTGCGCTTCAAGTTCATGCCAGTCTATTTTTCCCTGATATGAAGAAACGTCCACACCGTGAATGGGATAATGCCGGGCATAGATTCTGTTGGGAACAATCATGCCGTTCACCGCTGCGGCAATGATGCCGGCACCCAAGATAATAAGCGAAGCACACACCGCAATGCAGATTTTGGGGTGCTTCTTGACAACACCCTCCGGGAGGCGTATCCGTCCATTGAGCGCAGGAAAAAAACGGTCGGATAATAGTGATGGAATCAGAGTGACAGCAACTGTAACAATAAAAAGAAATGGGAGTTTGATCCATTTGATTTGCAGAAATTCCCAATGCACAGCCTGATATAACAGCGTACAGAAATAGCTTACATAGGCAAGTACGGGACCGCCTATCATAAAATATATCATCGAATGTCTGCCTATGTACATCAGCAGCTTCACTGGTTTTGATTGACAAGGGAGCAAGTGGGCGAAGCTGATGATAAAGGCAATACCCGAGGCAAAAAGCGGTACGGAAACAAACGGAGACAGAAAGGTATTGTTTGCAATAATTACTTCTGTGTTTTTCACGCCTATTGTCAGTGCAAATACCGTTGTCAGTGTGAAAAACACACCTCCGGAAATAATGGCATGCTTCGGCTTGAAATTCCATTTTGAAATAAGCCCGGTCTGTTTTGCGACGTATCCGAAGATGTAAAAAAACACGCAGACAAGCGCAGTATCCCAGTTCCAGATATTAATTATCCTTTCACGGGTTATAATATATCCAACTGTCGCAAGTGCTGTTGCCGCCAGCATCATTGGGATAGGTTTGTCACGGCATAAAATATTTACAATTATAAAATATACCGAACAGAGCACCAATATGGAGAAAAAATTGCCGGTCGGCTTCATCAGAAAAGTGACAATAATGTTGAATATCCATTCCGGAATCGTTGAGGGATGAAGTATAAGATTTGCGATGACCTTAGCAGAAATGGTTATCATGCAGAAACAGAACATAACTCTGAGAATTAGTTCCTTAAGTACCTTGTTGTATAGGAATTCGGGCAAATCTCCGCCGTAATTTTTGGTAAAATACCCCGAAAGTACAAAAAATCCAGGCAGCGTAATCGGTGTGAAATACATTACAATTGCGTTCGGCATTCCCTCTATGTGTGAGAGTATAACCGCAAGTGAACATATTCCCCGCACAATGTCGCACCATGTTTGGCGTTTTTTCAGTGTTACGTTTTCATTATTCATCTGGTATACAATCCTCCGTTGATTACAGTCAGATATGTAAAATCAACAGTTCTGTCGCATATATTGAGTGCCGCCGGACGGTGTGTCACAATGATAACCGTCTTATCGGTCATGCTTCGCAGATTCTGGAGCAGGCGCTTTTCGGTATGCTCGTCCAGCGCGGACGTTGCTTCGTCCAACAGAAGTATCGGACTTTCCGAAAAGATGGCTCTCGCAATGGCAATGCGCTGCATCTGCCCTTCGGACAACCCTGTACCGCGTTCTCCCAGAAGGGTGTCAATGCCGTTGTCAAGACCGGCGACAAACTCGTCGGCGCAGGCAATTTCAAGCGCCTGAAGTATACGGACGTCATTATTTTTGTCCGTTATATCAGAAAAAGCCACGATTTCGCGTATTGTGCCGCTCATCAGCTGATTGCCCTGAGGAACATACGCAAACAGCCTGCGCCACTCGGGCGAAAGAGTTTTTTCTCCGTCAGAATCATTAAGATAACGTTCGCCGGCGTCAAGCCGGTAAATGCTCATCAGGAGCTTAAGCACCGTGGATTTGCCGCAGCCGCTGTGTCCCGTGAAGGCGACATATTCGCCCTTGTGAATCTCAATGCTGATATTTTTGAAAACGATGGGCATATCCGCCTTGGAAAGCGCCTGAATGTTGTCCACCGCCGGATAGTAGGAAAATTCCGCGTTCCTCAGACCGAACGAGCGAAGAACTTCCGAGTAATATGACCTGACAGTTGCAATGTCATGTGCTGCCTGTTCGCTGTCATTGGCGAAATCTTCAATTTCCATCAGCCGTTCCGCGCTCGCCGTCATCGCGTAGAATTTTGGGAGATAGCCTGTGATATTGGCAAACGGCGCCTGAATCTGAGCAATCAGCTGTGTGATGGCGGTGAGAGTACCGTAACTGATTGTGCCCAGCATAATTCCGTAACCGCAGTAGCACATGCCGAACAGATACATTCCGTTCATCGCAATGCCGAAGCCGCTGCCGGAAATATTGGAGAAGTGATTTCTCTTCATTCTGGCGGCCTGATGTTCCGCCATCAGCTTTTTGGCTTGCTCTTGGGTCTGTTTCTCGGCGGCAAATGTACGAATAATCATCATACTGCCGATATGCTCCTGCAGGAAGATACGAAGTCTGCCGTCGCGTTCCTGCACCTGTTTGTGGAGCCGCTTCATCATCCTGCGGAACCCGTAGGTCGTCAGAATCAGCAATGCTCCGCAGGGCAGAAGAATGCAGGCAAACCGCCACTCCAGCACGAGCATCATTATGACGGCGCTGATGATTTTGACAATCATGCCTATCAGACCCGGCAGTATCTCGACATAGCTTTTTGACACCACCACGGTATCGTTTGTGAGCCGGTTGAGCCATTCACCCGAATGAACCGCGCTTACGGTGGCGAAGTCCTTGCGCAGGATATTCTCCATAAGCCGCGCCTTGAAGAGGTTTTCAAATGTGGATTTGGAAAGTTCGTTAAGCCAGCGTATGATAGTAGTCAGACTGATCTGGACAAGCACCAGCAATACGGTCAGCAGGACAAAGCGCCAGAACCCTCCGCTGTTGTGGGATGCGGCGGAATCAACGATATTCCGCATAAGCAGCGCGTACAGGACGCCGCTTGCCCCGTGAATCCCCTGCACAACCATCAGCGCGAGGATATACAGTTTTTTGCCTTTTGGAACGGCATAGAGCCATTTTATCGTATTATTCTTCATTGTTTCAGCTTTCGTTCAAAATATTCAGCACAGATAAACGGGACGTTTTTTCAATAACAGGTCAATCGGCAAATGCAGATAATCCGTCCGCTGCGCTACGTCAATTACTCATTGCTCATACCCTCAAAAGAGATTTTTGCCGCCGATATATCCATATTGCAGCCAAGCAGGTAAAGTTTCACCTGATCCGCCAGTTTATTAATCAGCGTGAGGGTTTTAATCGTCTTAAGTCGGTCCTTGGGGCGGTACGTCTGTTGCAGCAGTATGGGATAAGCCTGTTCACGGGTAACCGGTTCGATGTGGTTATCCGTGTCTCTCGTTAAAATACAGATGGCCTTCAGCGGAATCGAAATATTCGAGCCGAGTCTGTGTTTTCCGTTGTAGGGGGTGCCGTACACTGTAACGCCGTTTTCTCCGATGTGAATCAGTGGCTTGTCGTCGTTGACCATTACGGCCCTGTCGCCTAAATATTCCCGCCACAGCCGTGAATGGGTGGATTTGCCCGTGCCGGATTTTGCCGTGAACATGTACCCTGCACCGTCCACAGCAATGACGGAACCGTGAAAGAGTATCGTGTCAAAATCTATCATATGTTCCGCTATTTTGCGGTAGACCGCCAATTCTTCCAGATAACTGTCTGGGTAGTAATGGACGGAAATGTCCTGAATTTCTTCTTCACGGGCGGATTTTTCCCGTTCGTAGTCAATGTCGGCCTGTGTGGTGGTCACAGTGTAATCGGCTGCTTCGTCGGTCAGATAGTCGGCACAGTAGTAATGTACTGAATCATGCAGCGAATTGATTTCCACCACCTTATCAGCTATTTTGTAGCGTTTGCTTATCATATTTCTTCACATTCCTTGAAATAGTATTAAGTATTCATAGCATTCGAGCGTATTGATTGTTAGCTTAGAGCGGATGTTGAAATATTTCTGTTCATTGGCTATTACCTTATTATATCATGCATCGGGGGATAAATCAACGGTTCACATAATTTTTAGTACAAATTCTTTTATCAAAAATAGAAAAATCTTAGGGATTGGTATAAAACAGGACAGATTTTTAAATTAAGTGGAGGCTCTGATTAATGGTTTTGAGCAGTGCGTTAATCCACTTTTTTATGTAGCGAAAAAAAATTTGCTTTTCTGTGATGAAGTCACAGAAAAGCGGTTGATAAAGCATTATAATTGACGTATAATATTACTATAATTCAAAAAGAAATTTATCGGAGGTAATCAACATGAAAGAAACAGTCATCACAATGGATAATTTTGCAAACGAGGTTATTAATTCCGAGAAGCCGGTTCTGCTCGATTTCTGGGCGGAATGGTGCGGTCCGTGCAGGATGCTTGCTCCCGTGCTGGCGGAATTTGCCGATCGCCACGACGATGTGAAGGTCGGCAAAGTCAATGTAGACGAGCAGCGTGCTCTCGCAGCCAAGTTCGGCATTATGAGCATTCCCACGCTCATTCTCTTCAAGGAAGGCAATCCGGTCGCACAGCGTATCGGATTGCAGAACGCCGCTTCGCTCGAACAGTTTATATCCGAACTTTAATAGGGAAGAGGGGTATCTGTATGCCGAAAAAGACTGTCATCATCGGCGGCGTTGCCGGAGGCGCGAGCTGTGCCGCACGTCTGCGCAGGCTGGACGGCGAGCGCGAGATCATCATATTAGAACGCGGTGAGTACATTTCATATGCCAACTGCGGACTTCCATATCACGTCAGCGGCGTAATCCGCAGGCGGAGCGCAGTGCTGCTCATGACGCCCGAATTGATGCGCGACCGCGTCAATATTGATGTGCGCGTGAGGAACGAGGTCACATCAATAAACCGTGAGTCCAAGACCGTTTCGGTCAGGAATCTTGCGACGGGCGAGAGTTACGATGAAAGTTACGACGACCTTGTGATTGCCACAGGTTCGTCCCCGCTGCGCCCGAATATTCCAGGCATTGATTCCGACAGAATACGCACGCTCTGGACAGTGCCGGATACGGACGAAATAAGAAGCATTATTAATGAACAGGGCATAAAAACCGCAGCTGTGATAGGCGGAGGCTTCATCGGTCTGGAAATGGCCGAAAACCTGCGTCACGCCGGTCTGAACGTATCACTTATCGAAGCGGCGGATCAGGTCATGGCTCCGCTGGATTACGAAATGGCGCAGCTCCTTCACGAGAATATCCGTGACAACGGGGTCAGTCTGTATCTTTCGGACGGCGTGGAGAGTTTTTGGGACGACGGCAGCAAGGTCGATGTTGCGCTAATAAGCGGAAAGACCGTCTCCGCCGAGCTTGTAATACTATCCATCGGAGTTTGTCCTAACAGCCGGCTTGCCAAAGCTGCCGGACTTGCCGTGAACCAGCGCGGCGGCATTATTACCGATGAACACATGCTTACGAATGACCCTTCCGTTTACGCGGTGGGGGACGCTGTGGAAGTCGAGGATTTCATCCTGAAGCAGCGCACAATGGTTCCGCTTGCCGGACCAGCCAACAAGCAGGGGCGCATTGCAGCCGACAATATCGCGGGCGGCAGTTCCACCTACAAAGGAACGCAGGGTTCCTCCGTCGCAAAGGTGTTCGACCTTACAGCCGCCTCCACAGGGCTTAATGAAAAGGCGCTCAGCCGCAGCGGGATGACCAAAGGCAAGGATTACCTGACGCTTATCATTACCCAGAATTCACACGCAGGCTACTATCCGGGAGCCGTTCCGCTCACAATCAAGCTGATCTTCTCACCCGACGGCAAGAAGATATTCGGCGCACAGATAGTGGGACGGGAAGGAGCCGACAAGCGCATTGACACTCTGGGAGTCGCCATCAGGCTCGGCGCGGGCATTTCCGAACTCAAAGACCTCGAACTTGCCTACGCTCCGCCGTATTCATCAGCGAAGGATCCCGTCAACATGGCGGGCTTTGTGGGAGAGAATATCCTGCGGGGCATGGTCAGCATTTCCGAATGGAACGAGCCGGACACTTCACCCGACGCGATTCTGCTTGACGTGCGGGAGGAAGCGGAGGTAATGGCATACGCCATACCAGGCGCTGTGAATATTCCGCTCGGCAGGCTGCGCGGCGGGCTTGAACGGCTCGACAGGACCAAGAAGATCATTGTGTTCTGCGCGGTAGGCGTGAGAGCGTACAACGGCGCGAGAATACTCATGCAGAACGGCTTTGAGAATGTAAAGGTTTATCCGGGCGGCGCGCGCTTCTATAAATCCACACACCCATCCGAAGCAGAAGAAAGCGTACACGAGACAATTCCCGAAAGAGAGGAAGGGCAATCCGTGAGCAATGAAATCAAGCCTGCCAATAAAATTACCCTCGACTGCTGCGGAATGCAGTGTCCCGGCCCGATCATGGAGGTATTCAAGGCGGTGAACGGCATGAGCGACGGTGAACTGCTGGAAGTGACCGCTTCAGACCCCGGATTTGCCAAGGACATCGGTTTATGGTGCCGCAGAACGGGCAATACTCTCATTTCAAACGAACAGCGCGGCGGCGAGTACATCGCCACCATCCGCAAGGGCGCGCAGGAAGCGGTTTCGCCCGCGGCAAATTCGGCGGATTCCGCGCCGAAGGGCAAGACCATCATCGTATTCGACGGCGACATGGACAAGGTGCTTGCCAGCTTCGTGATCGCCAACGGAGCGCTTGCGATGGGCAGACCGGTGACGATGTTCTTCACGTTCTGGGGACTTACCGCACTTCGCAGGAGCAGCAAGGTTAAGGTAAAGAAGAGCTTCATGGAAAAGATGTTCGGCTTCATGCTGCCGCGCGGAGCAGCAAAGACAAAGCTCTCCAAGATGAACATGGGCGGGATGGGAACAGCCATGATGCGCGGTATTATGAAGGACAAGAATATTGACTCACTTGAGGATATGATGAAGAAGGCAATCGAGGGCGGTGTTAAAATCATAGCCTGTTCCATGAGCATGGACGTGATGGGCATTCGCCCCGAAGAGCTTATCGACGGCGTGGAAATAGGCGGAGTCGGCACCTATCTGGGCGACGCGGAGGAATCCGACGTCAATCTCTTCATCTGACAAATGGAACGTGATATGGATATTGGGCGTGAAATTGACTCCATGCCATTCCGTGACGATCTGAACGACGAAGAATATCGTTCTGTGATTGAATGCGCAAGGATTAGGGAATACAAAAAGGGCAGTCTTGTCTATTCCCCGGAGAATGAATGTCTGGGGCTTATCAAGGTGCTTTCGGGAAGCATACGGGCATTCATGCTGTCGGAAGAAGGGCGCGAAATTGTGCTCTATCACATGAATGGGGGAGAAACCGACCTTCTTTCGGCGGCGTGCGTGATAAATCAAATTACATTTGAAACTCAGATGGTCGCCGATTCCGACAGCACGCTTCTGATTATTCCTGCTGCCTGCCTCGCGGGACTCAAGCAGAACAATCTTGCCCTGCGCTGCTTCATTTATGAAAAGCTGGGCGAGCGATTTTCCGACGTTATGAAGCTCATGCAGACCATGCTCTTTACACGCATAGACAGGCGGATTGCGGATATCCTGCTGAAAAGCGGCGGGGGTGAGCTGCGCATTACCCACGAGGAATTAGCTGGTGCCATCAATTCATCCCGGGAGGTGGTTTCGCGCACGCTCAAGGATATGGAACGCAAATCTATGATAAAGCTGGGACGCGGCAGAATTATCATAACCGACAGAGCGGGACTGGAAGATATATAAACGAACAGGCTCAAAAATGGAGGTTAAGAATTATCATATGAGCAGAATAGTTGTTTTGGTGGGAAGCGTCCGCAAAGGAGGCAATACAGAATTGCTGGCGAAAGCATTTGCGGACGGAGCCGGTCAGGATAATGAAGTGGAATTGTTGTCTGTGGCGGATTACAACGTACATCCTTGCATTGGGTGTAATTACTGCTATTTGAGCGAAGGCAGCAGATGTGTTCAGCAGGACGATATGGTGAAAATTTATGATATGCTGAGGCAGGCTGATACTGTCATCGTAGCCTCTCCGGTTTATTTCTACGGTATCAGCGCACAGCTGAAGGCGTTGATTGACAGGCTTCATACGCCTATGCGGAATGAATTTCACATAAAGAGTCTTGGATTGATATTGGTTGGAGCCGCAGAGCTGCCTGACCTTTTTGATCCGATAGTTACACAATATCGCATGATTCTCAGATTTTTTGGACTGAAGGACGTCGGAATGGTGCTTGTAAGCGGAGCGAGGGAAAAGGGCGCTGTCCTTTCGGGGGACGGAATGAAACGCGCTTATGATCTGGGAAGAAATCTGAATCAATAAGAAAACAGGTTCTAAGAAAAAAATGCCTCCTAAGATACCATAGAAGGCGTTTGCAGAAGTAAAAAAAATTAAAAAGGAAAGCGCGTAGCGCCAATTAAGTGAGCGTTTTTTCTCCAGGCGAGCACGGGGGGGCAAGGGACTGGTTCCACGCTATCGCTTGCGACAGCTGGTGCAGGGCAAGCGCTCTGCTGGGGCGGTGGGGCAAAGCACCACGAGGGAGGCGGAGCCGACCGAGCGAAACGCACCGGAAAATAAATCGAGGTCGGGCGAATACCGGAATAGCAAAAATCCCAATCCGTCCCTCCCGGCTGAAGAAAAAAGCCCCCCTTTCAAAACATTCAACCCCCGTATTACCGCCTTTTTTTATTTTTCAATCAAATACCATGTTAATACACAAAGTATTATATTTTAAAGCATTTCTGGATATCCTTTAATTCTCCGATAACGAAAGCGATGTCGCCGGTTTTTATTTCTGTATCCGGTGAGGGAATAAAGACCTGTTGGTTTCGTTTGATGGTCAGCACATTGATTCTGTATTTTTTGCGGATGTCTATCTGTGTAAGGGTCTTGCCGTACCATTCCTTCGGAACTTTCATCTCGTAAATCGAATAACTGTTGTCGAGATGAATAAAGTCAAGGATGCTGTCGGACGCGTACCTTGTCGCTATGCGAAGCGCCATCTGTTTTTCCGGGTATACGACTTCGTCGGCGCCGTTTCTCAGCAGGAATTTCATCTGCACGTCGTTTGTCGCGCGGGAGATAACCTTTTTCGCACCGAGTTCCTTGAGCAGCGAAGTTGTCTCCAGCGACGACTGGAAGAGCCCTCCCAGAGCCACGATGCACACGTCATAATCTCTGACGCCGAGCGAACGAAGGAATTCCTCATTCGTGCTGTCGCCGATGCGGGCGTTGGTCACATGAGGGAGTATCTCGTTTATGCGTTCCTCATTGATATCAACCGCCATGACCTCGCAGCGAAGCTCCTCCATTCGTTTGGCAATATGACTGCCGAACTGTCCTACACCGATAATCAATACTGTTGTCATGTTATTTCTCCTTATCCAACTGAGATTTTTTCAAGAGGCAGTCTGGAATTCCTGCTGTCCGAAGACGGCAATGCCGCGTAGATGAGCGTAAGTCCTCCTACTCTGCCAAAGAACATAAGCGCCATCAGAATCACTTTGGAAAGCGTCGAGAGGCTGCTTGTTATGCCGAGTGTGAGTCCGACCGTACCTATTGCTGAGCCGGTTTCAAACAGACAGGTCAGCAATGGGAGATTTTCGGTTCGGCTGATAATTATTCCGCTTGTGAAAAACAGTACCAGATACATAAAAAGTATGGCTCCCGCGCTGCGGACTGTTTCATCGGATATTCTCCTTTTGAAGCACTGAACGTCGTTTCTTCTGCTGAAAACCGTTACCGCCGACAGAAAAAGCACTGCGAATGTAGCGGTTTTCATGCCTCCGGCTGTGGAGCCGGGAGAACCGCCCACCAGCATAAGGAGAATCATTATCATAGTGCCCGACTCGTCCATCTGCGTAAGATCCTGGGTGTTAAAGCCCGCGGTTCTGGTTGTGACCGACTGGAACAGGGAACTGATCAACCGGTCTCCAAATCCCATGCCGCCGTATTCCCAGATGAAGAAGTACAGCGCTGGCAGAACTATCAGTATCAGGGACGTGAGCAGAACAACCTTGCTTTGCAGGGAATATCTCTTAAGATTGTGCCTGTAGGTTCCGATGTCGGTCCATACAAGAAAGCCGATACCGCCCGTCACTATAAGCAGCATAATTATGATATTAAGATATACGTTGTCGCCGTAGGACGTGAGAGAAGAAAAAGGCTCGAGCGTTCCCATCAGGTCAAAGCCGGCGTTGCAGAAAGCGGAAATCGAATGAAAAAGCGAGTACCACAGACCCTTGCCAAAACCGAAATCCCTGATGAATACCGGAGCGAGAAGCGCCGCGCCGGAAAGTTCAATGATCGCCGACGTTTTCAGGATAAAACCCGTCATTCGCACAATGCCTCCGACCTGAGGCGCCGAGATGGATTCCTGCATGGTGCTCCGATGCCAGAGACCTATTTTTTTGCCCGAAGCCATCATAATAGCAAGAGCAATGGTGATTACGCCCATTCCTCCTATCTGAATGAGTATGATAATTACCGTCTGACCGAACAGCGACCAATAGGTAGCTGTATCCTTTACAATCAGCCCCGTGACGCATGTGGAGGAAACGGCTGTGAAAAGTGCGTCGGAAAATGGAGTCACACACCTTTCGCGCGAGGAAATAGGCAGCATAAGCAGAAATGTCCCGGCGAGTATCAGCCCCAGAAAGCTGATAATAATAACCTGAAACGAGGTCATGCTTTTGCGGTTGATTAGTTTGAGTTTTTGAAACATGTCACACCTCTGTTGCTTTAATTGATATTTACATTATATCATAAATAATTACAAAATACCATAATTTTTTAATGATAAATGTAAATATTTAAAAGAAATGTTATTCGTATTGAACTACGGGGAATATATGTTTTGAGTTAGAAAATAAAACAGCACTGCAATTAAACATTTGAGTTTATTGCAGTGCTGTTTACGACTTGATAGCAATTAATCCCTGTCCAGAAGCTCCTGGTAGAAGTCGGCGTAGTTTGTCTTTTTGTCACGAATGAATTCGATAGCTGACGAAGGATGCCTGTTGAGTCTGCCCGTGAGGAGATAGGGAACGTCGTATCCCCACACAACCCCGGCGGCTTTCAGAGGAAGAATATGTTTCTCTATGAAGGTGAGAATAGGGGAGATGTTGAACTTCGGATTCTTAAAGAAGCCGAGGAGCAGTTCCATGGCACAGTTTCCGGCGCCTCTACCCATGCAGCTTACGGTAGCGTCCAGATAGCTCACGCCGAGCGACATGGCTTCAATGGTGTTAGCGAATGCGAGCTGCTGATTGTTGTGAGCGTGCATGCCGACATATTTGCCGGCTTTTTCGGCGTAAGATAGATATTTCTCGGTGAGTCTGGCGACCTGTTCAGGATAAAGGGAGCCGTAGCTGTCAACAAGATATATTCCGTCGGCGTTGCTTTCGCTTATCAGTTCCAGAGCGCCGTCGATATCCGTGTCGCTGGCATTTGACACCGCCATAATGTTTACGGTTGTTTCGTAACCGAGTTCATGGCAGTATTCGACGATTTCCAGCGCAGCGGGAATGGTATTGATGTATGTAGCCACGCGAACCATGTCGATTACGCTCTCGGAACGAGGTCTGATGTCGCGGCGGAAGTCTGTCCTGCCAACATCTGCCATGACTGAGATTTTAAGATCGGTGTTGTTATCTCCGACAATTGCGCGGATATCCTCGTCGTCGCAAAATTTCCACTTGCCGAATTTGTCAGGGGAGAATATGTCTTTAGACGCTTTATAGCCGAATTCCATATAGTCCACGCCAGCCTTCACGTTGGCAAGGTACAGCGCGCGGACAAATTCATCGTCAAAGTAAAAATTGTTAACCAGTCCGCCGTCGCGAATAGTCGCGTCAAGCACTTTTACGTCCGGGCGAAAGGAGACAATGTTGCCTCTTCTGTTCATAATTGTTTCAATTCCTCTCGTGTAAATAAATAGCTGAAAGATGACCGATAATCGTACACATAAGATACGTTAAAAAATAGTATATCATGTGCCGTCGGCATTTGCAATATTTTTTTTGCTTTTCCTGTATATTCTGAATAAAAAATTAAGCTCCTGGAATTTCCTGCGAAATTTCCAGGAGCTAAGAGCCTGTTCAGTTTCCCAAAAATACTATCTCAATATCATCATGCTTTTTTTGATGCTGCCTTCTTTTTGGCGAATGGCATTGCAATGAGATCACCGGCCAGCATGGTGACTGCTGAGCTGATAGCGGTAAGCACCAGTGCTGCCCAGATTTTCATGCCGTCGCTGTAATCCTTAAGATAGTAATTCACCGCGTAAATCGCGGAAAGCTGCGACAGATAGACCGGCAGGGTTATCTTGCCGAGGAAATAACTTACTTCGTTGTCAAAGATTCTGCCGGAATATGTCAGACCGCTGAACGAAATGGTAACTGCGACAAATATGAATGCCAGAGCGCCGTATTCCCAGCCGTATGGCAGAGTGAGCAGAATAATCACTATCGCTCCTCCGTACATCAGCCATTCCAGAACGGTCAGTATCACGCGCACCGACTTTGGCGTTTTGTCTGCAAGAGGCGCCAATCCGTACTTACCGAGGCTGTAGACAAACGTGCCGAGCGTTATCTCCGCCAGTGCTCTGATGTTGCCCTTGAAAATAAACAGTTCTCCTCCTATATACATAGGACGGGTGACGCCTGTGAGTGAAGGATACTCGCAGCACATCCAGATCAGAAGTCCGATTGCCGCAATGGGAGCGATATACCGTGTGAATATTTTGAAATTCAGGCGGCAAAGCGGATAGATTATCAGAATGGCAATCAGCATCGCTGACAGATACCATTCGATGTGATTCAGC
>ONWI01000011.1 GCA_900321515.1 uncultured Eubacteriales bacterium
GAATCGACGCGGTTGATCAGTCATTCGGTATGATTCAGAAAATCTCCCCGCTCTATCTCATGAAGAACGAGGACGAAAGCCTTTTCTGCCCTGCGCCGTTTTTCATTTCCGCCGCGCAGACGAGCGATAAGGAGCATCACCATGTCTATGATGCTTTGACCACCGATTGCGAGGAACGCTGGATTCCGACGTACTTCCGGGAGAAGAAAGCGGATTTCAATCAATTCATCAGCCTGAAAGACGGTTCGCTGATCAATGGAGAAGAGATTTTCAGCTATCAGACCCGCGTCGTTATCAACCGCAAGAGAAACTATGCGTCCGGCGCCATTCAATACAACGATAACGACAAGGATTTCATCAAAAAGCAGTATGTCGTAATGGACAAATTCAGCTTTGTCTATTATGCGGAAGTGACAAATGATTTTTCTGAGTTTCTGAAGTCCCGCAGGAACAGAACGGTTTTTCTCGGACAAGGCAAATGTCCCTTTGCCGTCGGCATAAGCGATGCGGGCAATGAGGGAAAGAAATTGACGGAGCTTGCTTCCGAAGGCAGCCCGATTGCCTCCGTCGTTGCCAAACACCTTCCCGGCAATGTGCAGGTGAGTGGCGAAACGAAATCCTGCTGCTGCGCATTTCTTGTTTCCGATATGTTTTATGAGGAAACCTCGGAACAACTAAAGAATTGTTGTCAGTTTGCCATGACGCTCAAAAAGCAGTACCGCGTCTTTACGACGAATTACGATGAGGACGGGAAAACATTCCAAGCGGTCAGCGACAAGGCAAAGGGCGGACGTTTTCTCAAAGCCAACAGCTACTATCTGATGCAGGCGGGTTCCTGTTTCCTCTTCAGGGACGCGGCGCAGATGGACTCATTCAGGTACCTTATAGAGGGAATGAAGCACTGCCACAATGCCCGGAAAGCGGGATTCAACGGCATCTATTACTATGACCCGAACCGGTCAACGGAGGAAAAGACATGAAATTCATATTTTACAGACTGGATTGCCTGACCAATCTTCATTTAGGCAGCGGCGACGCCAATTACGATGTCATAGATCTCCAGGTGGAGCGCGACCCTGTTCTGGGGGAGCCGACCATGAATGCGAGCGGCGTCAAGGGCGCGCTGCGTGACCACTGCGAGATAGCTCTTGGCTGTCAGAATGACCCGGATACAAATGCTGATATAAAAATGATTTTCGGCACCCGAAAGGGCGGCACCCAGCAGGGCAGCTATGTCTTCTTCAACGCGGATCTCCTGGCGCGTCCCGTTCGGGTGAGCGGCTGCGACACGGCATGGCTTCTCGCCACCACCCCTGATCTCATCAATTCCTTTGTGAATAAGCTGTGTGCGCTGGGGCTCAAATGCCCCCTTGTCACTCACATGCCGATGGAATTTAAGGATGACAAAGTGAAAACAACCCCTGAATGCGGTAAGGTAGACAAGGTGGAGGGGTATGACACAGAAACAATCCCTGTGGATTCCGTTCTTTCCAAACTGCTTGGAACAGACCGCTATGCCATTATGAGCCATGAAATGCTTTCCTCCATCTCGCTCCCCGTTCAGGCGCACAACGTCCTGAAAAACGGAATTTCAAAAAATCTCTGGTACGAGGAATATGTGCCGCACAAGAGCGTGTTCGGGCTGATCATCGGCGTTCCGGGCGAAACTGACCCATTTGCGGATATCGTCAAAAGCGGTAATGTGGTACAGTTCGGCGCGGAGGCGAGCACCGGCTGCGGCTATATCAGGATGACGGAGGTGGAGTTTGATGAACAAGCGTGAAGTGGACAGACTCCTTCTTCTGGCATATGATGAGATAGAAAACGGCAAATTCAAAGACAAGAAAACGGGTGTCATCGACCCCGCCTACCGCGGACAGATTTCCGCTTACGGCGCGGCGATTGCCAACGGAAGTCTGCTGGCTGCCACCGCTTTTTTCAGCAAGGAGGGCGATCAATCCAATGTCAGCCGCAGCCTTCTGATGAATGCAATCAATGAGCTTCTGGATAAGGGACATCTGATCAGCAGCGGACAGAAAAAAGACACCCTATTCGATACGATACGGGGTGTTTACGGCAGCAGCATGGCACAGCACAATGAGATCAGGGAAAAGGTGCTGCTGTGCGCAACCGCACTCAAACTCGCGTTCAATCTGTTTGATCTGGACGACGGAGAGAAAAAAACCGATGACGGGAAAAATGGGAATGAGCAAAGCGTTCAAGACGGACAGGAGTGAATGAAAGAATGAATCTTCACTATCAGTTCTGGGTAGACTATTATGAGGGACTTCAAAGTCTCAATCTATCAAGTGAAAAAATCATGCAAAAGAATAATGGACTGACGGATTCCTGCTGGGAACCGTCGGAAAAAGAACGCCTCCCGGTATCGGAAAAAATGCAGACGGCAGCCTTCCGCGTGCTATATCCCGGTCTGCTGGTAGGGCTTGGGTATGAGCACGGCACCGATAAGGTCAAGGACGCGCCCGCGATTTCACCCGGTATGTCGCTGGATACAGTGACCGGGCTTCCGTTTCTTCCCGGCAGCGAGGTCAAAGGAATGCTTCGCTCGGTTTTTCTCGGCAGCAAGGAGTATGTCCGGAGCAGTTTAGGCAAGGAATTCCTTACGGACGACGAGATTCATAAGCTGGAAGTGGATATTTTCGGACACACACATACCTATGACCCCCATTACCAAGCGGATAAGCAGGCAGAGGAAGGGCA
>ONWI01000040.1 GCA_900321515.1 uncultured Eubacteriales bacterium
ATACCCGAACGGGCGCAAGACTTCTTGAAACGTCTGAGTGCGCTGTCAAGAGATTCCTTTTCCTTGACTCTGATTTCAGATGACATTAATTTTCCCTCCTTCCGCACATTAGCAGAGCCACTCTGCTTTTTGTGACTCCCGTATATTATATAACATAATAAACAAAATGTCAAGAGTATTATCGGAAAAAAGTGAAAAGAATTTGATATTTTTGCCGATTAACTTGCCAAAGCTGTTATTTCGCAACAATATTTACCAGTCTGCCGGGAACATATATCTCCTTAACGACATTTTTGCCATCAAGCAGTGCAGCAATTGCGGGATCAGCCTTTGCGGCTGCAATCGCCTGCTCCTGGGTGGAATCCGCGGGAATATTGATGCGCGCGCGCACCTTGCCGGTAATCTGCACGGCGATTTCAACTGTTTGGTCAACGCATTTGGCTTCGTCATACTTCGGCCACTGCTGATTGACGATCATATCGCCAAAGCCCATGTTCTCCCATATTTCCTCGCAGATATGGGGAGCAAAGGGATCAAGCAGCATGAGGTAGACTTTGTACTCCTCTTTTGTGATGGAACCGCACTTTTCAACATCGTTGAGCCAAGTCATAAGCTGGGCAATGGCGGTGTTGAATTTAAGCGTTTCGATGTCCTCGGTAACCTTTTTGATGGTCTTGTGGATCATAGACTCAAATTCCGGACGAATGCCGCCGTCAATGACCTTCTCCTGAAGGTTGAATGTTCTGTCGAGGAAGCGCTTGCATCCCTTGATGGAATTCGGAGACCACGGAGCTGCCTTTTCAAAGTCGCCCATGAACATTTCATACAGGCGCATGGTGTCCGCGCCGTAGGTCTGAACTATCTCATCGGGATTCACGACGTTGCCGAGCGACTTGCTCATCTTGACATTGCCCTCGCCGAGTATCATGCCGTGGCTGGTTCTCTTGGCGTAAGGTTCCTTTGTGGGAACAACGCCGATATCATAGAGGAACTTATGCCAGAAACGGCTGTAGAGCAGATGGAGCGTGGTATGCTCCATGCCGCCGTTGTACCAGTCAACGGGCGTCCAGTATTCGAGAGCCTCCTTTGAGGCAAGCTCCTTGTCATTATGCGGGTCGGTATAGCGCAGGAAGTACCACGATGAACCCGCCCACTGAGGCATGGTATCCGTTTCTCGCTTGGCGGGACCGCCGCAGCAGGGACATGTGGTGTTCACCCAATCGGTCATCTTGGCAAGCGGAGACTCGCCGTTGTCGGTCGGCTCATATGACTCGACCTCAGGGAGCAGCAGCGGGAGCTGATCCTCAGGAAGCGCGACCGCGCCGCACTTCTCGCAGTGAACGATCGGAATAGGCTCGCCCCAGTATCTCTGACGTGAGAATACCCAGTCGCGCAGCTTGTAATTGACCTTGGCATGACCGATGCCCTTTTCGGTGAGGAATTCAATCATCTTTGCCTTGGCGTCCTCAACGCTCAGACCGTCGAGGAATCCGGAATTGACCAGAATGCCCGTCTCGCAGTCGGTGAAGGCCTCCTTCTGGACATCCTCACCGCCCTTGACAACTTCGATTATCGGCAGGTCAAATTTCTTGGCAAATTCCCAGTCGCGTGTGTCGTGCGCCGGAACAGCCATGATAGCTCCGGTGCCGTATGACACAAGCACATAGTCGGAGATGAATATCGGAATTTCCGTGTTGTTGACAGGATTGACCGCCCTTACGCCCTCAAGCTTAACGCCGGTCTTGTCTTTGGCGACCTCGGTACGCTCAAAGTCGGATTTTTTAGAAGCGGCAAGCTGATAAGCCCTTACCTCGTCAATATTGGTGAGCTTATCAGCCCACTTCTCGATGAGCGGATGCTCAGGCGAAATGACCATGTAGGTCGCGCCGAAGAGCGTATCGCAGCGGGTGGTGTAGACCGTGATGGTGTCGCCGAGGGTTGATGTGAAATCAACCTCCGCACCGGTGGAACGTCCGATCCAGTTTTTCTGCTGAACCTTTACGCGTTCGATGTAATCCAGCTCGTCAATGTCGTCGATGAGCCTCTGGGCGTACTTGGTAATTGCGAGCATCCACTGGCTCTTGACCTTATGGACAACTTCGCTTCCGCAGCGTTCGCAGACGCCGCCGACAACCTCTTCATTGGCAAGCACGCACTTGCAGCCGGTACACCAGTTGACCGACATTTCCTTC
>ONWI01000099.1 GCA_900321515.1 uncultured Eubacteriales bacterium
AACAGTTGCATGACTTGAATATTTTTTATTGCCATCAGCATCCTTCACAACACACATGATACGCATCCCGTCCCATGTGGGATTGGAAAGAGCCGATGTGACAGACGTCGTGTGCTTTTTCCAGACGCTCCAGCCATTCATGCCGCGCTTTTTGTAGTACCACTGATAACGCAGCCCTCTGCCCTGTGCCTTTACTGAGAACTCAGCAGGTTCATACACCCCGACCGAAATGCTTTGCGGCTGTCTGAGAATATCAAGCGCGTCGGTTATCCATACTCTTGCGGGCGCGGAAGAAATAAGTCTGCCAGTACAGTCGCTCACGTCGCAGCGAACATTCATTCTGTGCCACGAAGTTTCGGCAGGCAGCTCCACAACAGAAGAAGTCTGTCCCTCCCATATATGCCATTTGTCAGAACCGTGCGGTTTAAGCTGCCATTGATATTTAAGACCGCGACCTTTTGCTTTGACAGCAAATACGGCATTTTCACCCGAATCCACGGTTATGTTCTCAGGCGAAGCGCCAAGAGCAAAAATGTCGTTGACACTGACTGTAGCCGCACGCGAAAAAACCGAGCCTCCGCCCGGAACATACACCCTGCATATAATCTGCATACCGTGCCATGAGTGCTTAGCCTTGCCGACAAATTCGCTGCCGGTTTGGCCCGCAAGCTCTGTCCAGACAAAACTGCCCGGAATTCTGGCGTACCATTGGAACTGCGCGTCCCGCGCGGCGGTAGAAACATTCAGCCTGACGGTCTCGTCGGAGCTTGTGGTAACGTCACACGGCTGTTCCGAAATATTCACCCGATCGTTCACACTCACCTCAACGGTATCTGATATAGCCTTTTCTCCGCTGCCTCCGATCACTTCGCAGCGTATTCTGCCGCCAGACATTGCTTTGGCTGCCACAAGTGAAATCTCATTCGCATCGTGTCCCTCAAGCCGGAACCATCCGAGGGAGTTTTTATACCTGAAATACCATTGGTATCTGAGTTTCCCGCCTGAAGCCTTCACGGAAACTTTAAAAACCTCCCCTGGCATTGCGGCAACAGGCTGAGGCTGGGAGATTATCATAGGGCATCCTTTATCGACAATAACTGCGCTGTCCGAAAAAGTCATGCTGCCGCCGGGGCTTTTGAGTCTGCAATAATACTTCGCACCACTCCACAGTTTATCGGCGGAAAGCGACAATTCCGGGGTCTCCCAGCCCTTCATTTTTACTCCTGTAAACGCTCCTGACGGAACGCTGAACCACTGATACACAAGACCTTCGCTGCCGCCCTCAACGGAAATTGCTGCCCGGTCGTCACGCGATACACGGGAGTTCTTCGGCTGCGACATTACGGTCGGAGAATCTATGACAGTAACCGTCGAGCTGTCTGACAGTACAGAACTACCGTTGCTGTCGGTTACAAGGCAGCAAACCCGCATCCCGTTCCACGAATTGTTGGCGACAGCTTCGGTTGAAGAACCGGTGTGACCGTTCCACCTGATCCACAGGACGGAATTGCGCTTGCTGAAGTACCATTGATATTTCAACTTGCCCCGTCCCTTTGCCTCGATGCGAAAACAAGCTGTCTGACCGAGATTCACCAAAACGTCGGCGGGCTGTCGGCTGATCGAGACGGAGTTTTCGGTTGAAATCAACGCCGCGCGTGTGGCAACCGAACCTCCGCTGCTGTCGGTTATACAGCAATATACCCTCATGCCGTTCCATGTGGAATTCGCGCACGCCGATGTAACCGCTGTGTCGTGTCCCTTCCAGACCGACCATGTTCCGAATGGCTTTTTATAATACCACTGATAGTTAAGTCCTTCACCTTTTGCCGCGGTTTTGAAGGTCACGGTTTCCCCGGCGCTTGTCTCAATATCAGCGGGCTGAAGAGTCACTTCGGGCATGGAATATTGATGTGTATGCGAAAATGAAGAGCAGCCGCAGAGAGTCAGCGCTATGGCTATGGCTATGGCTGTCGCTGCGGCTGCCGCTTTGAGGAATTTGACTTTATATATATTCATGCCGTTCAGAACTGCACCTCAACATAATCGCCGAGAGCGTGATTCACCTCAAGTATAAGAACAGGGTCTCCGTTGACGTCAAGGTATGAATTGCAGCCCGCTTTACCGGTAACTGTGTATTTGCCGCCGGAATTCTTTACTCTGATCATATCATCGATTGAGAGACTGTTCCTGATGGTCGCCTCATCAAACTGATTGAAGTAATCAATGACATTTTTCTTGGTCACACCGTCCGCGCTTCTGGTAAGCGTCCAGGTATCGTTTGTAATGGCGTCGGTCGCCTTGTCCATATCAACCGCTTCAGACGGAATGACTGTATTGCCAGTGGCAAGGTCGATTGTTATCGCGTGCGCGGTGGAATAGCCGTGTGCGGCTCCGCCGTACAAATAGCTTTCACGGAATACTATGCTTAATGTATCCTTTGTCTTGTACTTGACCTCATATGTACCCTTGAATGTATCGAGTCCGGAATCAGAAAGCGCGCCTGTACAGCTTTTCTTGAAGTAATCGTTGTAAAAGCTCTGCATAGCCTCATCATAAAGACCCGATATCTGAGGATATCTGTACTTGAGCTTACCGTTGTCTGAAGAATATGTCTTATAGACCACCTTGTAAGAATTGCTGAGCGGTGAAGCCGGCTTGGTTGTGGTCGTTGTAGTAGTCGCTTTTGTCGTTGTAGTGGTTGCTTTTGTCGTTGTGGTAGTTTTTTTGGCTGTAGTGGTCGTAGTAGTTGTTGCAGACGTAGTGGTTTTCTTGGTCCGTGGCGGAGCGGTAGTGGTCGTGGTGGTTACGATATCGTCATCGCCGGCACGGACAGTGTAATTATCATTTTCATCCTCCGTATCGTCGAATTCGACGATATTGGGATTATCGGCGGCGCGGGTAGCCTGCGAAACGCTGCCGTTATTGCCCTTGTTGCCTTTACTTTTTTTGTCATCGCTGCCGCATGAAACAAACGCGCCAAGCAGAGCGACGGATATGAGCAGTGCCAAAGTCCTTTTTGCGAAATTGCCGTTGTGTAACATAAGATCATTCCTCCTGTTCTGATCGGTCATCTGTAATATGCTCACTTATGGCGAGATTCCACTTTTCCACCTCGTCACAGCTGTCGATAAGCCCGACATAATAAGCATCGAGGTCGGTGAAATCATTTGTAATTTCCTTTGAATCGTACACGGTGTACATGATGTCGCTTGAAAAATTCTTATTCAGATGATCTACATATGCCGGCGGTATGAATTCATTGGCATAATAGAGATCATGCGCGCCGAAGCAATGCATCATTTCATGGGCATAGGTTCCCGGCTTGGTGACAAATATATCGTCAAACCTGACGTATATGTTGCAGAATTCGATGTAATAATCCGAGGAACATGAATATCCGAGATACCACGGGTTGACCTGATTGCTGAAATCGGTATTGAAGAAGAAAAGATAAATCACGTTGTCCGCACGGTATTTGTTTCGAAGCTCGCGGGTGTCAATATTGTTCTCAATCCAGTCCTTCTGCACGTTGTACATATCGCCATACTCCGTCACAAGAGACTCGTCAAAATATGCTCTGTAATAGAGATCAGGGTTCAGCTCCCAGTCCCAGACGAATTCAGTGGAGGCTCCGTAACGCGCGGCCTGCTCAGTGAGATATCCCGTGCTTATGCGAAGATTGTCAAGCGCGTCATAAATCATTTCACCGTCCTCATCGGAACTCTCATCCCAAGAGGTGCCGGCGTCGTCGGCGTAAATCGAGACAAGTACGGTACACCCTTCGAGCGAACCTGCCGATCCCTGCGCACCGTCATACGGAGAAACGTATTCGTCATTGCTGCCGGTATCGGAATCAGAATCGGACACATCCTGAGCCGGATTACCGCCCATTCTGTCCGGCGAACAGCCTGTTATCAGTAATACCGCAGCCGCAACACATACCGCCGCGATTTTCATAAATCTGACCGTATCGGAAATGATGATCCCCTCCTGCTCGTATTTTATTCGCTCTCAATGATATTTTATAACAAAAATCCCCTAAAGTAAAGAGTAATTAAAGCATTGTAATCCTGCAATCGAAAATTGTAAACATTTCTTTAATATTTCATTAATAATATTAATATGCTGTCATTCATCAAAGAATGAATAGAATTCCGCGGCAGTCATGTAATCGTTTATCACACCAAGCAAAGCCTTTGCAGTCATATGTTCGGGCAGTCCCAGATAAGCGATAAGCTCTGAACGCAGCGCCGAGCTGTTTTCACCGCCGGAAAGTCCGCAGCGATAGAAATCCGCTCGAGTGATAATCCGTGCCGGTTTTTCGCTTCCGGCAGGTTCCGAATCGCAGCAGTCCACGCCCGCGCGACGCAGCGCTTCCACGAGCGCCTCGGTAGACATGCCCTCCACCCCCAGCTTTCCCTCCTTTGACGGAGTAGTCTTGCGCCGCTCCTTGCCGAAAACGTCCGGAATATAAGCGTGCTTAATGTACTGGGGAGGAATGCAGGAACGCAGATGGTTGCGTATGACAAAACCGGCCGAATCACTGTCGGTAATAACCAGCAATCCTCGGGTCTCGGCAAGCCGCCGAAGCATCTTCATTTTCTCCCTGTCCCTGAATATCCCGAATCCGTCTGTTGTTATTATAAGCGCGTCGATAAGAGAGGAAAGTCTGATCTTGTCATATTTTCCCTCAACTATCACAGCCTCTTTTATCTTCATCATCTCGCAGCCTCCGCAGCCGTGAACATCTCGGCAAGCAGCTTTTCCATAAGTATCCTTCCGTCAACGCGGCTGCTTTTGAGCGAAGCGTCGGCGCGGCAGAGCATGGTGCACCACTCGCGCAGCAGCGCGTGGGAATACCTGCGGCTGTCACGAAAGGAAAAGCTAAGCCTTTTTTCCTTGCCCTTGTATTCTTCGCCGAAGAGCGACGCCATATCGTCGGCTGTCTTCCGCTCGCCCGAAGCCAGCTTTGCGCGGTAGAGGTCAATGAACGCGCCCGACATTATCGCCAGAACCGCCACCGGTTCGGTGCGCTCGTCAAAAAGCTCTTCCATTATGCGGTACGCGTCGCCGCGCCTGCCTGAGATTACATTTGAGGCAAGCATATACGCCTTCACGTCAACACTCTGGGTCGTATTGGCGTCAATGGCGGCACGGGTTATCCTGCCGCCGCAAAGCGATTGAAGCTTTGCAAGCTCGCTGAGCAGGTTGGTAACATCGCTGCCGCAGCGCTCAATCATGTACGCGGCGTCGGCGCGGCTGATCTGCGCGCCGCTCTTTGCGGCTTCGGACAGCAGAATGTCGGTTATCTCTGCCGGTGAAGGAGTCTTGCAGTTGATAACCGTACCGCATTTTTTGATAAGACCGCGCATAGCGCCCTGTCTGTCACCGCTCTTCGCTGAAGCCCTGACAGACACATTGAAGAATATCAGCACGCAGCTGTCGTTGTTACCCGCGGAACCGAGAAATGACTCCAGCTTCCGGTACTGATCGGCGCTGACAGCCGCGGCATCCAGATCCTTGACCACAACCATGCGGCGTTCCGCCATCATAGGAAGCGTATCGACGGCGGCGGCAATCTGGTCAACAGTACATTCGGCACCGTCGAATTCCGTATAATTGAATTCCGGCAGAACATCCGGTTTGAATTTTTCTTTAAGCATTTCGAGACTGCTTCGGCGAAGGTAACCATCGTCGCCGCAAATCAGATATACCGGTGACGGCTTGCCGGCGGCAATATGTCCGCCGAGCGCGCCATAATTAATTTCAGCCATTTTTTTCAGACCTTTCACCAATGACAACATCCTGTCATCTGTTTCAGAATATTTTAACATATAGATAATCGCAAATCAAGACGGTAAAACGGCTGTCCATGGAAATCAATTTTGGACGTAATTTTAGTTACATGTGTTTGATGTTCACTAAAATG
>ONWI01000052.1 GCA_900321515.1 uncultured Eubacteriales bacterium
AAACGGGAGCTTTTTTCTCCACCCGTGGGAAGGGCGGATTTAGATTTTTACGATTTCGGTATTCGCCTGACCTCGTTTTATTTTCCGGTGCATTTCGCTCGGTCGTCTTCGCCTCCCTCGTGGGGCTTTGCCCCACCGCCCCAGCAGGGCGCTGCCCTGCACCCGCCAGGGAACTAGTCCCCTGGACCCCGCGCTCGCATTCGCTCGCTTAATTGGCGCTGCGCGCTTTCCTTTTTTCTTTTTACTTTTACAATCGCCTAATCGAAATCCTCACTCAACAGCCCATAGTGTGCCACATCGAAATAAATGCCGTCCTTCATAATCTCCTGTCTCGCTATGCCCTCGAATTCAAAGCCCAGCTTTTCCAGAACCCTGCGGGAAGCGGCATTTTCAACCATACAGACAGCGCCGATACGGTTCAGCTCCAGCCTTCTGAATGCGTAGTCAAGTATTATTCTGCCGGCCTCGGTCGCAATTCCCTTGTTCCACATGTCCGGGTGAATGTAATAGGCAAGCGTAGCGTGTCTGCATCTGCTGTTGACGTTGACTATGCCGATGTTTCCTATCAGACGGTCAGTGCCGTTTTCAAAAATCCCGAATTCATATGACGTGCCGGTGCGCCGGCAATTTGCGTTGAATTTGATCCACCAGCGGGCATGAGCAAGATCGAAATCCCGCTGAATATTATATGTCGTGCGGTATATCTCGTCGCGGGCGGTCATGTCGGAGAGCGCCTGCGCGTCGCTTGTCCTGTATGCCCTGAGATATATTCCTTCGCCGGTCAGTCTGCCGCTCTTCCACATGATTATACCCCCTTGACGGCGTTATCTTTTTCTGCTAAATCAACATCCAGCCGCTAATCACTAATTACTGCTATGCCAAGTTCAGCAAGCTGTTTGTCGTCTACCGGCTGCGGAGCGTTGGTCATCGGTTCGCTCGCGTCCTTCACCTTTGGGAACGCCACCACGTCGCGAAGCGATTCCGCCTTGCGCATGAGCATCACAAGCCTGTCAATGCCTATGCCGAAGCCGCCATGCGGCGGCGCGCCGTACTTGAACGCGTCGGTGAGGAAACCGAACTTCTCCTGAGCCTGTTCGGGTGTGAAGCCAAGAGCCTCGAACATTTTTTCCTGAAGCTCCGGATCGGTGATTCTGATGGAACCCGACGAAAGCTCTATACCGTTGAGCACAAGGTCATAAGCCTTGGCGTAAACCTTTTCCGGAGAGTTGTCGAGGTACTGTATGCACTCGTCGAGCGGAGCGGTGAATGGATGGTGCATTGCATCCCAGCTCTGTGTTTCGTCGTTGTACTCAAAGAACGGGAATTCCACAACAAAGAGAAAATGGAAGGTATCGGGAATTATCCCAAGCCGCTTTGCCGTTTCCTGACGGAGTGCGCCAAGAACAGGAAGCGTCACCTTGTTTTTATCGGCAACAAAGAGAACCACGTCGCCGCGCTCAGCGCCCATTCTCTTGAGAATCGCGTCAAGCTGTCCCTCGCCCAGGAATTTGGCAAAGGTGCAGGTGGGAGCCTCGTCCGCCCAGCGGATCCACGCGAGTCCCTTCGCGCCGATACCCTTGACATATTCAACCAGCTTGTCAATCTCCTTGCGGGTGTAGATTTTTGCCGCGTCCTTAAGGCAGATACCGCGCACGCTGCCGCCGTTCTCAATGGCGGAGGTGAACACACCGAAGCCGGTATTTCCGGCGATATCCGATATGTCGGTGATTTCCATTCCGTAGCGTGTATCGGGCTTGTCGGAGCCGTATCTTGACATTGCCTCGTTATATGTGATTCTCGGGAGCGGAGTAGGAATATCAATGCCCATTGTCTCTTTCATGAGGAACTTGACAAAGCCCTCCTCAACGGGAAGAACGTCCTCCACCTTATCGACGAAGCTCATCTCCACGTCGATCTGTGTGAATTCCGGCTGTCGGTCGGCTCTTAAATCCTCGTCGCGGAAGCAGCGGGCAAGCTGGAAGTACTTGTCAAAGCCCGACACCATGAGAAGCTGCTTGTAAAGCTGCGGCGACTGCGGCAGAGCGTAAAAACTGCCGTTGTGCACACGGCTGGGAATGATGTAGTCCCTCGCGCCTTCCGGAGTGGATTTTATCATCATGGGAGTTTCTATTTCGATAAATCCGCTGTCCGAGAAGAATCTGCGCGTCGCCTGCATAACCTGATGTTTGAACAGAATATTCTGCATCAGTACCGGACGGCGGAGGTCAAGGTAGCGGTTCTTGAGACGTATGTCCTCGGCGGTCTTGCAGTTGTCAGTTATCTCAAACGCGGGGGTAATCGCCTTATTAAGTATTCTCAGTTCGGTAACGGCTATCTCAATGTCTCCGGTGGGAATATCGGGATTCTTGGACGAACGCTCGCGGACGGTTCCGACTGCGGCGAGAACATACTCGCTGCGGCAGGATTTTGCCTTCTCAAACACCGTTCTTTCGGTTGTATCATCAAATGTGAGCTGCAAAATTCCCGTGCGGTCACGCAGGTCGATAAAAATAAGCCCGCCCTTGTCGCGCTGCTTCTGAACCCAGCCGCAGACTGTAACTGTTTCTCCGATGTTTTCGGCTCTGAGCGTGCCGCAGTAATGGCTTCGCTTAAGCCCTGTCAATGTTTCAGACATTTTTCATTCCTCCAAAAATAAATGTGCATGGTTGCAAATTAAAAATTACAATTCTATATAGTAAGGGCAGATATTTTCATAATGCCCGTCTTTCATTCGGAATCCTTTTGGTATCACGCCAAGCTGATGAAAGCCTATTTTTTCGTAAAGCCGCCTCGCGGCTGTGTTGGTCTCAACAACGGCGTTGAACTGCAAAATGAGAAAGCCAAGCTGTCCGGCTGCTTCTATGCAGTCCCGCACCAGCGCTTCGCCTATATGCATCCCACGGCAGTCAGAAGCTACCGCGTAGCTTGCGTTGCAGATATGACCGCACCTTCCCACGTTGTTAGGGTGCAAGATATACAAGCCAACAACGCGCCCGCTGTCATCAACCGCCACGGCACTTCTGCTCTGCGAAGCGAAGAACGGCGCAGCCGTATGCTGATTGAGCGGTTCCTCCTGCGGAAACGCTATTCCCTGCTCAACGACCTCATTCCAGATTTGGGTCATTTCTTTTAGATCGTCTGCTCTGTAAGGTCTTACTGTCATTTAATACTTTCTCCCAAGTGGAAATATTTGTGGTTTATAAAATCAATTACGGCAGTATTCCGAGTGCTTCCAAATAACCTTCCGCCAGCATGACCAACATAACTCCCGCGACCGCGACAAAGGGAATGCAGCCTATGATCGCCGGAATCAACGCGAGAAAAATATTTCTGCACGGATGCGGTGATTTCTTCAGGCTGTAAGCCCAGATCACCGACAGGCACGACGCCAGCATGAACGGGAAACCGAACGCCATCATGATAAAGGCGGATTCATTCTCGGTAAAGGGAATCATCGCGTCAGGATTGGGTCCGGACGCGGGCGGAAGGAAGCATTTTATTCCCAGATAAGCGGTCATGGCGATTCCGATGATGTAGACAACCGTCACAATGATCCTGGCCGGCATTGATTTTTTATGTTCAGACATTTTCCGTTTCTCTCCTTAATATCATTATACCGTTTTGAGCAGTTTCATGTATTCGCCCTGTTCGTCTTTTCCAATGAAAATCACTTTGTCAAAACCGCAGTCGACATACAGTTTAATTGCCGGATAATTATTGAGATCAACGCCTATCGACAATTCCCTGTAGCCCATTTCAATTGCCTTGTCGGTGATGAAACGGACGAGTTCTCTGCCAAGTCCCTGCCGTCTGTATTCCCGCCTTACAACAAGATGGGAGATATAAGCCCTTTGTTGTTCAATAGTGTAATCCGGGTCATCCGCGTCAAATACCATAGATATTTCCGCGATATTCTCGCCGTCTATCTGATAGATATAGGCGATTCTGTTGCCTGAATATAGCTCCCTCTCAAACTGTCTGGCAAATTGCTCATGCTTGACCGTGTCCCATATATCCGGGCAGATTTTTTGGAAATCCTGGGGGAGCAGCCTGATAATCTGATGTTCCATACTATTCTTCCTTGCGGTGCGTCTGTTCTATGCCCTTTCCTAAGCTCCACTCAGCCCCGTAAATCAGCAGGGTTCCGGCGGCGTAGCAAAGAATATCCGCGAAGTCGGCAGACGAGCCCAGAAGAATTCCAAGCAGACTGCCCTTCGGTATGCCGAGAAATCCGCACAAATCGAAATACTGCAGAACTTCCGCCAGTATGCCCAAGCTGCCGACAGCAGCCGGAAGCCAGGGAGCATGAGGCACATAAAAAATCCGCACAAAGCAATATATAAGAGGAATAATCAGCACGTCCCCGACATAAGCCCGGATAAACCCGTGCGCGAATTTCCCGATGATAATTTCAATCACCAGCAACAACGCAAATCCGCACAGGGAGAGCATTCTTTTAGTAAAATTACTCATTGTCGCCACTTCTCAGCAGTTTGTCAAATCCCGCAAGGTCCTCGAATGCCGCGACTGTCTCATTCAGGCGCGCCATGGTGTCATTGATACCCATATCGTAGAGCGATTCGATAATGCCGGATTCCAGCGTAACCTCGGTCTGTTCGCCGGACTCCATATTCTTGAGCCGGACAACGCCCGATTCCAGCTCGCTGTCGCCGATGACGACAGTGTATTTCGCACCGAGCTTGTTGGCGTACTTCATCTGTGCCTTGACCGAACGGTTGTTGAGGTCTGTCTCGGCAGAGAAACCTTCCGCGCGCAGCTTTGAGCAAAGCTCCATGCATTTTTCAACGGCAGCCTCACCCATCGGAGCCAGATAGATCATCGTCTTTTCGGGTTCCGGATATTCCGCGCCCTGCGCGTCCATTACGAGCATAACGCGCTCCAATCCCATGCCGAATCCAAGAGACGGCGTGTCGGGACCGCCGAGCTGTTTGAACAGTCCGTCGTAGCGACCGCCGCCGCAGATCGTAGACTGCGCGCCGAGATCGGAAGAAATAAATTCAAATACCGTTCTGGTGTAATAATCCAACCCGCGCACAATCGACGGATTGATCGTGTATGAGATGCCCATTGCGCTCAGATATTTTTTAACACTCTCGAAGTGTGCGCGGCAGTCGTCGCAGAGATAGTCGATCATTCGCGGCGCGTCTTTCGCGACCTCCTGGCAGGTCGGAACCTTGCAGTCGATAATGCGCATGGGATTTCTTTCCAGGCGGTCAAGGCATGTCTCGCAGAGCTGCTCCTTCTTGCCTTCAAAATATTCTTTCAGCGCCTTGTGATATTCAGCGCGGCATGTCGGACAACCGATTGAATTGATTTCGAGCGAATAACCGCTTATTCCAAGCTCCCTGAGAGTCGCGTCGGCAAGTGAGATTATTTCGGCGTCAGCTGCGGGCGATGGCGCTCCAAAAAGCTCCACGCCGAACTGGTGGAATTCTCTCATGCGTCCCGCCTGCGGCTTCTCCGCGCGGTAACACGGAGCGATATAGCACGCCTTGACAGGCAGCGCGTCGTTGATCAGTCCGTGTTCAATAGCCGAACGGACGGCGGAAGCGGTCATTTCAGGTCTGAGTGAAAGTGAACGGTCGCCGCGGTCGGTAAAGGTGTACATTTCCTTCTGAACAACGTCAGTCGTGTCGCCAACGCCGCGCGTAAATAATTCGGTATGTTCAAAAACCGGGGTGCGTATCTCACTGTAGCCGTGCAGACGGGCTGTTGCAAGGCAGGCCTTTTCGACATACTGCCATTTATAGCTGTCGGCAGGAAGCATATCCTGCGTTCCTTTGATCGATTTTGCAATAAGTGCCATTTTTTCCAAATCCTTTCTTTACCTTAAAGAAAATCAACACATAGATAATCTTTATCTGACTATTATAACATCTCAGGCGCGCAAATGCAATATTTTCTGAGAAAAATGAGACCGTGATTTTTGTTCTTTTTATAAGAGCCTGCTGAAAAAAACGGCAAGCCCCCATAACCTTGTCGGCAAAGCGCTGTCAGATTTCCGTTCTTCCCGCTGAATGAC
>ONWI01000008.1 GCA_900321515.1 uncultured Eubacteriales bacterium
CCGCCGTTGTCACCGCCGTTGTTGCCGTCATCCGAATCACCCATCGGCATCTCCGTGCCGAAACCGTCATCGCTGTAAGCATAAACTCCGGCTATTTTTCCCGGCACAAGCATGGATACGGCTGTCAAAAAAGCCACAACGCATATCGCCGCCGGAATCCAGAATCCCAAACGTCTGGCAGAGCTTTTTTTACTCATTGTCCGCAACATTCCTTTCATTATTACATTAATCCGATTATATTATAAATCCTCAGTCAATTATTGTCAATATCCATTGCTGCAATAATACAGACAACAAAAAAACAGCCGCGCCGAACAACGGTTTAACGCGGCTGCTTGCAACCGGAATAATTACAGTCTGTCCTTTATGGAACTCATAAGACCGCCGGAGGTGATAATGTTCTGAATAAACGGCGGGAACGGCTGCGCCTGATAGCTCTTTCCGGTGGTGATATTGGTAATCACGCCGGTATCGAAATCCACCTTGACCTCGTCGCCGTTTTTGATGTCCTCGGCAGCCTCCTCACATTCGAGAATGGCAAGACCGATATTGAGGGCATTGCGGTAAAATATCCTGGCGAAGGTGGAGGCTATAACGCAGGAGATGCCCGAAGCCTTGATGGCGATGGGCGCGTGCTCACGGGACGAGCCGCAGCCGAAATTCTTGCCTGCCACCATGATCTCGCCGGGCTGAACCTTCCTGACGAAATCGGCGTCTATGTCCTCCATGCAGTGAGCCGCAAGCTCCGCGTGGGACGAAGTATTCAGATAACGCGCCGGAATGATAACGTCGGTATCAACATTGTCGCCGTACTTATGAACTCTGCCTTGTGCTTGCATTTTATATAAATCTCCCTTCAGATGTGGTCGGAGTGTGAAATTATGCTTCCTGAATCCGGGTCAGATCAGCGCGTCCGGATCCGTGATGTAGCCGGTGACCGCGCTTGCCGCCGCAACGGCGGGGCTGGCGAGGTAAATTTCGCTGGTGATGTGTCCCATTCTTCCAATGAAGTTGCGGTTGGTGGTGCTGACAGCCTTCTCATTCTCAGCCAGAATGCCCATGTGTCCGCCGAGACAGGGACCGCATGTGGGCGTGGAGACGATAGCGCCGGCCTCGATGAATATTTCAAGCAGCCCCTCCTTCAAAGCCTGAAGGTAGATAGTCTGCGTACCCGGAATGACGATGCAGCGCACATCTCTTGCAACCTTGCGTCCCTTGAGAATCGCCGCCGCGGCTCTGAGGTCCTCCAGTCTGCCGTTTGTGCAGCTGCCGATAACGCTCTGGTCAATTCTGACTTCCTTTTCGCCAATATTGTCCACCGTGCGGGTGTTCTCGGGAAGGTGCGGGAAGGCGACTGTAGGACGCAGCGCCGAGAGATCAATGGTGTAGGTCTCGTCATATTCCGCGTCCTCGTCGGCAGCGTATACAACGGGAGTACGCTTGCATCTGCCGCTGCAATATTCCTCGGTTATTTCATCAACCGGGAATATGCCGTTCTTTGCGCCGGCTTCAATAGCCATGTTGGCTATGCAGAGGCGGGAATCCATCGAGAGATTCTTCACGCCGTCGCCGGTGAACTCCATTGATTTGTACCTCGCGCCGTCAACGCCTATCATGCCTATGATATGGAGAATCACATCCTTGCCCGTGACCCAGCCCTGAGGCTTGCCGGTAAGCACGAATTTTATTGCCGACGGGACCTTGAACCATGTCTTGCCCGTAACCATGCCGGCTGCCATGTCGGTGGAACCGACGCCTGTGCTGAACGCTCCGAGGGCGCCGTAGGTGCATGTATGGCTATCCGCGCCGATCACGCAGTCGCCGGGGGAGACAAGTCCCTGTTCGGGGAGAAGCGCGTGCTCGATGCCCATCTGACCCACGTCAAAATAGTTGAGAACGTCATACTTGCGGGCAAATGTACGAACCTTTCTGACCTGCTCGGCTGCCTTGATGTCCTTGTTAGGAGTGAAGTGATCCATTACAAGAGCAATTCTTTCCCTGTCGAAGATCTTGTCAACGCCCGCCTTTTCCAGTTCGTTTATAGCGACAGGCGAGGTGATATCGTTGCCGAGAACCAGATCCAGCTTCGCCTCGATGAGCTGTCCGGCGGTAACGCTTTCCAGACCCGCGTGAGCCGCCAATATCTTCTGAGTCATAGTCATACCCATTATGAGTATTCCTCCTTGCCAAAATTAATGGTTTTGGTAACATTGTAACACATATCTTTGATTTTGTAAATCAGTAAATTAAATTTTCCTGAGCCTCATTGACAATCAGGGCATTATGTAGTAAAATTATTCGGTGACAAGCAGTTAATTTTGAAATTTTGGGTAAAGAAGGCATTAATAATGATAAATATCTCCGCCTCAAAGAAAATATTCTCAGGTCTCACAGCCATAGGGATATTGGCAATGTTCCTCTTCTGTCCGCTGTCAGCGTCGGCAGACGGCACAGACGGCGAATTTGTCGAGATATCCGACGCCGCGGGTCTGGCAGCTCTGGCAAAATCGCCAGGCGGCAATTACAGACTTACCGACGACATATATCTGGATTCCGGATGGCAGCCGATACCTTTCAGCGGAAAACTTGACGGCGCCGGACACACCGTATATAACCTTCACGTTACGTCAGAGAGCAGTGATACCCGCGTGACCCGCGACAGCGACCTTAATGAACACGATTCAAGATTCGCAGGACTTTTTTCGGTTGCGGAAAAAGCGGAAGTGACAGACCTCAATATCAAGGGCGCTTATGTGGAGATTGAAAGCAAAGATAACTGTTTCGCGGCAATATTTGCGGGTTATTCTGACAACACCGTGTTCAGGAGATGCTCTGTCGAGGGCAGGGTGCGCCTGACAAACAACGGCGTTGATTCGGGAGTGGGCGGATTCGTCGGATTCGGCACCGGAGTGTTTGAAAAATGCAACGCGGACGTGGAGCTTGTCTTCAAAGACAGCAACACCAGCGAATTATGCGATCAGTTCATGGGCTCCATGCTGGCATGCGGCATAGGCAGCATAAATCTCTGCAAGGTAAAAATCGCCGGCTACGCCTCGTGCAACGGATACATCTACAGCGGGGCGATGACCGGACTGTATTCCGACCTCGGCACTCCGTTCAGCAACAGCCGCATAACAAATTCCAACGCCAACGGTCAGATAAACTATTATCAGGGCAGCAGAAGCAAAAAAGCTCATTGCGCCCAGTTTAACGGCTCGCTGCGAACTCACCCCGAAAGAAGAGAGAATAACAAATATTCGGTCAAGCTGATCGAAACAATGTATAATTCCAATCTGCTTTTCCCGGAAAAATGCAATGATCCGGATTACGAAGAAACCGTAATTCCCTCCACCTGCAAAAACCAGGGTTACACAGAGCACAAGTGCCGCAACTGCGAATATTCATGGATCGACTCATACAAGCCTTTAAATCACGATGAAACCGAATGGATCACCGTGAGCGATTCCGACAATGAGCACGGAGGAATTAAGAGAAAATACTGCAAAAAATGCGGTATCCTGCTCGGCGAGGAAATCATCCCCCCCAAGTCAGAAAAAACCCTGTCAGACAGCTTCACCCGCAACACCATATGGGCAGTCGCCGCGAGCTCCGGAGTTCTGGCCATTCTTGAGATACTGGTTCTTTCAAGATCCAGAAAGAAGAAGCGCGAAAACATCGGGGCAAATCAGGACAACTCGGAGCTGAAAAAAAGACTATCCGAGGGAAAAGACAGCGGACAGAAAAGCATCCTGTCCGACTGGAAGAAAGACGGACAAGTCAGGTTCTTACCTGACGGGAAGGACAGCGGGCAGATGAATCATCTGTCTGACGGAAAGGACAGCGGACAGATAACCATTCCGCCCAAAAACAGCAAAAAGTAAATTCTGACATATGCCGCGCGGCTCTGATTTTCAAAAGAGCTGCACGGCATTATTTATTTGAAAAAAATATAAATATTTTTAAGTATATTTAAGCAGAGGCGAATAGAATATAACCATAAACAAAAGGAAGCGCCGATACATAGCTTCCGAACAGGAAACAGGTGACAATATCATGAAAAGAATAACAGAATTTTTCAAAAAGCCATTTGCATACGCCGCGGTATTCGGAACGCTGCTGACCTCCGCCAACGGATATGTGCTGCTGAAGACCTTCACAATTCCGACGGTGCAGGGGTATGTGGAGGAATCCCGGGAAAATTCATGCTACGAGGACGTCGCGTCGGAGGCGCCGCAGGACGCCGAAACAACAGACACATCCTATTCCGACGGAAACATTCAGATCAGCATAAGCACAGTGAGGTATAACGACACAGAAGTATATATCGCCGATGTCAGGCTAAGCTCCGCGGCATATCTCAAAACCGCGCTGGCAAACGACACCTTCGGGCGGAACGTCACCCAGAAGACCTCCGGCATAGCTGCGGCACACAATGCCATTCTGGCGATAAACGGTGATTACTACGGCGCAAACAGTCAGGGCTACGTCATCAAGAACGGCGTTATCTACCGCGACACCGCCCGCCGGAACACCGGATACGACGATCTGGTCATCTACAGTGACGGCTCATTCGGCATAGTGAATGAATCCGAGGTGACGGCACAGGAACTTCTTGACAGCGGGGTTGTCAATCTCTTCGCATTCGGTCCGGCGCTGATAAAGGACGGCAAGATCGCCATTTCGCAGAATGATGAGGTAGGCAGAGCCATGGCAAACAACCCAAGAACCGCTATAGGCATCATCGACAGTCTTCACTATGTGTTTGTGGTGTCGGACGGCAGAACAAGCGAAAGTCAGGGTCTGTCACTCTACGAACTGGCGCAGGTTTTGCAGCAATACGGATGCAGCACCGCCTACAATCTCGACGGAGGCGGCTCGTCAACAATATATTTCAACGGCAGGGTAATCAACAATCCCACAACTAACGGAAACAGAATTTCGGAAAGGTCGGTGAGCGACATTGTATACATCGGATATTAATTTCAGAAGGAGATATAACGGTATGCCGGTCAACAACAGCAGACAACCGCAAAAATTCATAGCACATCAGTCGTATAAAACGGAAATCGCACGTCAAAGTGGGATTGCGGCACACAGCTGGCACTTCAGAACCATGCTTGCATATGCCGGAGTCACAGCGTTCTGCCTGATATTCTGCGCGATATACGAGATTTTCAGCTTCGGCGAACATTCGCTCTTCATGCGGACGATGTTTATGATACCTCTGCTCGGCGGCGCGGCGCCATTCGGACTGATGGCTGCTTCGGAAAATCCGCCTTCAGTTTCACGGGTCGCTTTCAATCTGTGGAATTCGGGTCTCGCGGTGCGCATCAGCGGCAGTCTGGTGCATGGCATAATCGAAATATCCGGCAGAGTCCCGGATTATGACAATTACTACTGGATAATCAGCGGAATCTTCCTTGTTCTCGCCTTCATAATACAGATTGCGGCATGGCGCAGAGGAAATTCCGGCAAAAAACGAGCATGAATACAAACCGCTGATTTCGGTTCTTCCGCTGTCAGCGGTTTTTTCCGTCATCAGAAGCAATATTCCCCGCAATGTAATTGACTGACGCGGAACTTTATGATACAATGATTCTGAGCAATCAATCATTATTTTCCCGGAGGTCAGCAATGAAAAAATTCCTTACCGCATTTTTTGTAATTGTCATACTGCCCGCGCTGGTATTGCTTTATTTCGCCATGAAATCGGAGAATTCGCGAAGAAGCCATGAGAACTCAATGCAATACATCAATAATACTTCGGATGAGAACGCCGGGGAATACATTTTCGGAGAGCCGGAAACCGCGCTGCATTCACCCATGCAGAGTATCAGCATAAAAATCGGTCAGGAAGGGAACGGCGCCTTCTTTTATACCGTCACCGACAACGCAGGTCTTGTGCTGCTCGACAAGTCGTATATCGGCATAATAACGGATGAATGTGATTTTTCCGAGGGACTTTCGTTTGTCAGACAGAAGCCGACTGAACTGACCGACGAAAAACATCTGAACATTTCGGGCAAGAGCAACACCTCACGCAATTATTATAATGAAACAATCCTCACCTATGAGAAGGACAATTTTTATTTTGACATATATCTCAGAGCATATGAAGATGGGTTTGCCTATCGCTTTGGCATACGCTCAAAGGATGACGAACAGATACAGCTCACTGTTTCAGCCGAAACCGGGAGTTTTGCCATTCCCAAAAAATCGGTTATAACCGCGGAGCTGATTAACAATGTGAACGAAAAATTCTGCTATGAAAATCCGTACACTTCAAAATCCGTCGAAGAACTGTCGGATAACACGTCAAAGTACGTTTGCTTTCCGGCACTTGCGGCAATAGCGAACAGCGAAGGCGCCGCCTCGGGAAGATATCTGCTGCTGTCCGAAGCCGATATGGTCACGAATCCGTATCACGGCTCTGTGCTCAGCATTAACGGAAACGGCGAATTCGGACTGACGCCCGCCCCCGTCGTCGGGGAAAATCCGTCAGTCATCACCTCGGGCTTCCTGTCGCCTTGGAGATTCGGAATCTGCGGCAGCGCCGGAGAAATAGCGTTAAGCGACATGGCTGAGAATCTTTCGCCGGATCCCCAGGGGGACTATTCATGGGTCAAGCCGGGAGTTACGGCGTGGACATGGCTTTCCGAAAAGAAAAAGGGTCAGAACGACCCAAAAACCATCAGGGAATACATAGACCTCTCCGCTGAAATGGGCTGGAAATATCTGATACTCGACGAGGGCTGGCAGCCCAAATCAGACAAAAAGGGAAGGGTCTACAGCGGCTATTACAAATGGTTTGACGGCATACTGGAGTACGCCGAGAGCAAGGGCGTGGGTCTGATACTGTGGATCAAGTACGCCGATCTCAACACGCCCGAAGAGCGTGAGGTGCTCCGGGAATACGCGGCAAAAGGCGTCAAAGGCATCAAAGCGGATTTCTTTGACAGCGAGAATCAGGCGACAATGAGCGATATGAACGAAATATACAAAATATGCTCCGAATGCCACCTTCTGGTCAATTGCCACGGAGCCTCCAAGCCTGCGGGCGAGCGCAGAACATATCCTAACGTAATAAACCGCGAGGCGGTAAAGGGCGAGGAATACGGAAAGTATTTTGTCAATCAGGCAGTCATCTGGGCATACACAAGGAATGTTGTGGGACCGATGGATCTTACTCCCAGAGTTTATCCCAAGTCAAAGACAAGCACGCTGGGACTTCAGCTTGCAAGCTGTGTAGTTCTCGAATCGGGAATGCCCTGCATGGCGGGAAGCAGCAGCGACTACCGCAAATTCAAGGCGAAATCATTTTACAAGGATCTTCCGGCGTCGTGGGACGAAACCGTATTCCTGGGCGGCGAGGTAGACGATTACATTTCGATGGCAAGGCGTTCCGGCAGCGTCTGGTATGCGGCAACCATCACAAAAGGCGCCAAGAACGGTCTGGCAATGCCCCTTAAATTCCTCGGCGAAGACGAATACGAGGCTGTTATATACAGCGACAATACAAACAAAAAGCTCAATATAATGACTCGCACAGTCACCAAATACGATATTCTGGCTTATAACATGCTGCCGGAATCCGGATATGTTGTAAAGCTGACAAAAATCGAATCGTAATTAAATAACTGTGCAGAAATAATTAATACATTTAGCTCGTTAGAATGTGGAAGGACACTTTATTTTTTTGCAATAAATGACTGATTAAATTCTGCACGGTTCCTAAACAAATCTGCCCCCCTGCGCATTGCGAAAATGTGCAGGGGGGCAGTTGGTACAGAGAGGTTAAAGAGAGTCGGTAATGTCTACTTGTGATTGTGATTGCGATTGTTTTTGTCTTTAGTCTTTACAACAACGAAAGCCGTACATCCCGCCGCGGCTAAGAGAATAATTATGCCGACTGCCGCAAATGCCGCGGGGAATTCCGATGAGGAGGAATTGACCGATCCGGTGGTTTTGACGGCGGTGACGACCTCGGGAGCCTCACCGTCGTTGGCGGAAACCGCCGTACCGCCAACATAAAGGCTGTATCCGTTGAGATAGATATTTGTATTGCCGGTATCGGCATTGCTCAGGCTGTCCACATAGGAATCCCCGGTAAGCACCACCATAGAATCCGCGTCAAGAGCAAGCGAGACATTGCCGCCCTGATTCGCGCCGTTTATGGTTCCCTTGTAAACAGAACCTTCCGCAAGTTCCATCGAAAGAGATGAAATACTGTCTATCACAATATCTCCCTCGGCGGTCTGATTGGTCATATTGAGCGTAACCTTGCCGCCGTTGGAACCGCTTTTTCCCCATGCCGCGGATTCGGCGCGGAGCAGAATGCCGTCCGGGTCATTGTTGACTATCGCGTTATTTGTCAGATTGATAACGCTGGTTGTGTTGGTAATATAGAACGTGTCTCCCTTATTTGTGATGATTGTGCTGTCGTTTGCGGTGAATTGCGAAGTTCCCTCCGCAGCGTCGCCCGACATCGACTGATAGAGAAACACATTCTTGTAGGTTTCGGACTGTCCGTTGAGTGAAGTATTGGTATCGGTCAGCACGGTGCCGTTGAGCGTAACGGAGTTCGCGCCCTCCACAACAACGCCTTCGGACGAAGTCGAGGTCAGCTTCGCGTTATTCACTGTGATGTCGGCTGTGGAATACACAGTCGACGAGCCCTGTCCGTTTGTGGTGTAGGAACCGCCCGTAACCGTCATTGTTCCGCCGCCACGGTCGCTTCTGATCGCCGCGGAGGAATTGCCCTGTGTCTCAACCGTCAGGTTGTCCGCATTGAGTGTGCCCCCGCCGGTGACCATAATTCCGCCGGAATTATTGGCGCTTGTGTTGATCGCCGTGCCGTTAATGTTGATTGTGCCCGTGCCGCAGGCGAACACTCCGTTTGCGTGCGCGCCGTCTGTAGTGACGCTGCCGCCCTCGATATTCAGAGTCGCGCCGTTGTAAACCAGCACGGCGGCATTGGTCCCGTAAAAATCAGAGCTTTCGCTGCTCTCGTCGCCCGACTTGGTGACAGTGACGTTCTTGATGGTCGATTCGCCGCCGGAAACAAGCAGAGCGTTCTCCCCGCCCGCGGTGCTTTTGTATGAATTATCGCTGATTTCGGAAGAGGATTCGATGGTGTTCGCTGCGGTATAGCTGACCGAAGCGGAATCGCCGCCCATGCCGCCCGGCGCGCCGTCGGGCGGATCTCCGGGAGGTTGGCCCATTGCGCTGCCGCCGGGAGGATCTCCGGGCGGTTCTCCCATTGCGCTGCCCGAAGAGGCGGAGAATACATTGGTCGTCAGGAAGGACATTGCGAAAATCAGCGAAAGCGCCGAAGCGACAAATCTTTTTTTATTCTCATTCATAACAATACCTCCGTTTTTTTATTTTAAACAGATTTAAGTTTCATCCGGTCAGGTTTTTTGTTCCCCAACCTTATGGCTTTATTATAAATGCCCAAACTTAAACTTACTTAAAATTTGATAAAAAAACCGGAGATTTTTGTTAAATTATAAAATATTTAATTTCTGTGCCACTTCACGCCCTGAGGTGTGTCCTCGAGGATAATTCCCTTAGACTTGAGCTCATCGCGGATGCGGTCGGCTTCGGCGAAATTCTTTGCCTTGCGCGCCGCCTGACGCTGCTCTATGAGTGCTTCGATATCGCTGTCGAGGTCGCCGGATTTGCGGTTGTAGAGAAGTCCCACAACACCGGTCAGCTCGTTGTAAAGGTCAAGGGCGAACTGCGCAAGCTCCCTGGAATGCGTGGAGGACGCGCCGAGATGCGTATTGATGTCGCGGGCAAGATCGAATATTGCCGATATCGCGCCGGCGGTATTGAAATCCTCTTCCATCGAGTCAATGAAGTGCTGTCTGTGCGCAAGGAGCTGTTCTTTGATTTCATCTTCGCCTTCCTGCCAGCCCGCAGGAGCCTTCGAGAGATAGAACTCCAGGTTTTCAAGGGCAGTGTAAAGACGGGCGAGAGCCGACTTGTTCTGCTCGATAATGTCTACGGAATAGTTTATCGGGCTTCTGTACTGGCTCGAGAGCATGAAAAGACGAATTGGCTCATAGCCGAATGCCTCGCCCACATCGCGAACGGTGAAGAAATTGCCGAGCGACTTGCTCATCTTCTGGTTGTCAACATTTATGAAGCCGTTGTGCATCCAATACAGCGCAAACGGCTTGCCGGTGCAGCATTCGGACTGAGCAATCTCGTTTTCGTGGTGCGGGAAGATGAGGTCCTGTCCGCCGCAGTGAATATCTATGGTGTCGCCGAGAAGGGCAATGTTCATGGCGGAACATTCTATGTGCCAGCCGGGTCTGCCCTTGCCCCACGGGGAATCCCAGTAGGGTTCGCCCTCCTTGGCAGCCTTCCACAGAGCGAAGTCGGCGCGGTCGCGCTTGATGTCGCCGGCGTCCACACGCTCGCTGGCACCGGCGACAAGGTCCTCAAGGGGCAGATGAGATAGCTTGCCATACTCCGGGAATGTCTTGGTACTGAAGTACACATCGCCCTGAGCCTCGTATGCATGTCCTTTCTCCACCAGTGTGGAAATGATCTCGATTATCTTGTCAATATTTTCCGTGGCCTTCGGATGAATATTGGCGGGCTTGACTCCGAGAGCCTGGACATCCTTCCAGTATTCCTCTATGTAGCGCTCGGAAATGATCTTGAAGTCCACGCCCTCCGCCTTAGCCTTGTTGATGATCTTGTCGTCCACATCGGTGAAATTCTGCACGAATGTCACCTTCATGCCGCGCCATTCAAAGTAACGGCGAAGCGTGTCAAACGTAATGATGGGACGGGCATTGCCGATGTGAATGAGGTTATATACAGTGGGACCGCAGGCATACATTCTGACCTCATTCTCGACCTGCGGCACAAATTCCTCCGTTTTCCGCGTAAGTGTGTTGAATATTCTCATAATATCAATTCCTCCAATAAATACATTCAATTAGCCGATTGTAAAAGTTGGAAATGTCGGTAATACTGGGCTTGCGCATTTTAAGCCTGAGCTTTTTTCTCCAGCCGGGAGGGACGGATTTGGATTTTTACGATTTCGGTATTCGCCCGACCTC
>ONWI01000003.1 GCA_900321515.1 uncultured Eubacteriales bacterium
TAAGGAACTGTGCAGAATTTAATCAGTCGTTTATTGCCAAAAAATAAAGTGTCCTTCGGCATTCTAACGAGCTAAATGTATTAATTATTTCTGCACAGTTACTAAACAGGCTCTAACCGAAAACCGAATAATGAATTATTAAGCGAGCTTACGAACGCTTTTTGGGGGACAAAAAATTGAAGATGAGTAATTATTCAAAGCGGGTAAGCAGGGTACTGCTTGCTGTCGTGATGCTCAGCACATGCTTCATGTGCTTTTCGGGCATAACGGCATTTGCCGCCGTCGATCTCGACGTTACCATTGTACCGCCGGACGACACGGTGACAAACGGAAGCGACTGCGAGGTTGACCTTGAAATTCTGACCAAGAGCGACAACGGATATGTCGAAATGCTCATAAACATCGAATACGACGAGGATCTGCTCAGACTTGCCGCTCCGGTTAACCAGAACGGCTACCGCGTGGTCGGTTCAAAGGGTCAGCTCACCCTGAACTACACCGATCCGACGGGTACCAATACGCCCACTCCTATAGGCAACAAGGAAGTCATTCCGATACACTTCATCGTGCTGGATGACGCTCCGGACACTACTACCAAGGTAAAAGCCACAGTTCATCACGCCTACAATAAAAGAGGCAAAAACGTCACATGGACGCCGATTTACGACAAGACCGTGGAAATCATCCGAATCAACCAGGACGTAAATAATGACAATACTTCATCCGAAGAGGAATCCTCGCAATTCGTGGTGGGAGACGGCACAAATCTTGTCAACCGCTCGAACGGAGGCACGGTCGGCAGCAATTCCGGTAAGATCGCAGCCGTGATAATAGGCGCCATCGTGATTTTCAGCGCCGGTATGGCTGCCGGCAATATCTTCTGCATGAAACGGTACGGTCTGAGTCACCGTTCCTCAAAAAAGGAAGAAAATGAGGAATATTATGACGATTACGACGAATCGGATGTCAGACGCGGCGGTTCCGGGAACGGCGAAGATCAGGATGAAGACGATTACTATGAAGATTACACTAATGACGAAGACGGATTCTACACCAAACCCGACGAGGATTACACCGTGGGCGGCGATGACGATTATCTCACCGCGGTTCCGGTAAGCAAGACAAACGGTGACAGCTATCCCGATATTTTCGGCAGCGCGGTAATAGGTTCACGGGGTCTTGAATCGACTGATTTCAGCAGCATCTTTGACAAAAGCAAGAAGGCTCAAGTCGCGCCCGCACGGCAACACTCATTCTCGGACGATGACGAATATCCCGCGCTGTTTTCTCCCAGCCGTCCGGCGCAGCGAAAGGCTCCTGCCGCGCCGAAATTCGACAATGACGAGGACACGATTTTCGGCAGATTCAGCGCAAATGTCGAACGGAATGTTGACGACGGCTACGGCGGCATCTCTTCGTCAAGAAGCCGCGACCGTTCCGAGCGTTCGCCTCGCAGCAGATAATTATTTTTCAGATTTTATATATCTCTTTTGACCGAATTTACTCATAAATATTCCTAAAAGCAAACCGGGAGGCATTACAATGAAAAGACTGCTAACTCTGGATCTTAAGGACTACACCGAAGATATGCCGGTTTTTGAGAAGCATACAGTAAGGGCAATCATTATGCGCGACGGCAGAATATCAATGCAGCTCAGCGGTATAGGGGAATATAAAATTCCCGGCGGAGGGGTTGAGGGGGATGAAAACCACACAGTAGCGTTGGAGCGCGAAGTGCGGGAAGAGACGGGACTGCTTGTGATTCCCGAATCTGTCGAACCGATAGGAGAAATTCTGGAGGTGCGTCAGGATGTTTTCAAAAAAGGCGTCAAATATATCTGCCATTCGTATTTTTACTTCTGCGACGTTGAAGAACGAACTGTTGACACCACGATGACCGCCAGCGAGATTGCCAATGGTTTTCACCCGGTGTGGGAATACCCTGAGGTGATCTGCCGCGTAAACGACAGCATACAGACAGAGCAATGGCAAAAGCGCGACACTGAATTTATCCGTATGCTGCTGGACGGCAGAGTAAAGCGCCGCCGGTAATTTATTCCGTTGATTCAAAATGGGTTGTATCACTGTGGCAAACAGGCAAACACGGTGATACAACCCATTTTTTGTATAGACAGACCTACTAATCCATTTCTTGCCCAACATCGTCCATTTTTCCGTAACAACACTGCACAAACGGAGCGAAAACCTTGGAATATTCCTCCGTTTCCTCCAGATGACCGTCCACAATGAAAAATAATGGACTATAGAGCTCATATTTCTCCGGCGGCGTGTAATATCTGCTGTCACAAAAGCTGTAGAGCTGTCCCGGGCGATAAACACCGCAGAGATATTCATACCCATATCCGTCATATTCCCAATCACTGTAAATCCAGTTCGTTCCAGCAATATCCGAAGCCGAAACGGCATCGCCATCCGGATTATAGACGGCGCGCACGTTTTTGTAATTACTCACACCTAAAGCGATGTAGGATATCACATACTTGTCGGGGCGGAGCGCTTCTATAAAATCCGAAATATCCATCTCGCGCAGGTTTTCTGAACTCAGCTCTATTTGGGGAGAAAGGCTTCCTGTTTTGGTAGGACCATAATCAGCCATACTGTCCTCATAGAAGCGCTTGTTATATCTGTCACGCAGCTCATTTCCGTAGCGCGATAGAATCGCATCTTCATCATATAGATCAAACCCGCATGGGACAAAATGAACATAGACTCCGTTTGCCGTCCAAGGAAACGTCTCATGAAGATAGTCGTATTTGTATTCCTCTTCGTCATATCGGGGAACATTATAGAAAAAACATCCGTCAGAGTCATCTCTCCGGTAGCTAAAGTACAGGTTCATCAAAGGCTTCCCGTCTTTTTCGGCGACAATAATAAACTGAAGCTTATGATTTGGAATGAACTTGCCAAATCCGTCCTTACCTTCAAGGTGTGTGCATTTGATCTCGGCGACAACGTCAGTTTCATAGTTTTCATTGATTTCCTTGACAACATAGAGTCTTTCAAAGCCGAAGGCAAAACTTCCCATTTTTCTGGTATCATGGAAATTACCTATAATCATTCTGTTTTCCGGGCAGTCACCTCTGCCGCGCCCCCAATTGTCATACTGTTCCTCCGGAACCCCGGCGATTTCAGGTCCGTTTTCAACGCGGTAATGAGTCCTTTCCATCACACTGTTCCGCACAGGAGGCAGCATCAATATCACTGTAACGGTCAGCAGGGAAATCAGCAGAAAGAACAATGAAAATCGGCCTCTGCGGCTTTTCCATATTTTTCCGAGCATCTCTTTCTCCTGCTTGAGCCGGAATATTATATCCATACAATTTTGATTGATTGACATAACATACATTCCTTTCTCTTACTATTCCTGCACAACAAGGGACAGATTCACTTTGGCTGTCTTCGTTTTCCATTCGAGCTTTGTATAGCTTCTGACAGTCTGTTTCTGCAGCATTTTGATATCATAATAGTTGGGATCCGCCAATGTGATTTCCTGATACCACATATGTTTTTCCAGCCATTTTTCATATTCGACATAATTGGGATCCTTATCCGGATCATAGCTGTCAGCGTCATATTTTGTTTCATATGTATCGACTATCATCGCCACAGAAACAAGTCTGAGCGTGTCAATCTCACATCTCTTGAAGATGGCTTTCAGCGACGGGTAATCTCCGATGGCGTTTTTCAGCATATTCATATCATCTGCCGCAAAATTGCTGATATAAGCATCCTCACCGTAGAATGCGGCGTCCAAAGATTCCATATAAGGTCTGTCAAGCCAGATAACGCCCTTGTTTACATAATGTCCGTTTTCGAGCCTCATATTTTCATAAGCATCAAAGCTCATTCTACAGCGCAAACGAAACACCTCGCGCCCTTTGCTCATAGCGGAAAACACCACCGGAAACGCCTCTGATTTTGTGGTAGTATTGGCTCCGTCCTGCACATCCGCATGTTTGCCGGCTTTCCCCGATGTGATAGGCATCATGTCTCCCTGATCGACCGTAAAATTCAGCATGTAGTCCGGCTTTCTGTCCGCAAATTCATAACCGTATGTTCCGGTTCGATTTTTCTCTATACCGTTCAGCCTGATGGTGACTCCCCCCGCAACAGGAAACGAAACGTCCTCGTACTTGGTTTCAATCTCCCCGCGCTTGTTGTATTCTATTGGAAGATAAATTTCGGGGAGGGTTCCGTACTTGCCCGGTTCTCTCTTTGTAGTGACAACTTTTTCGCTCCTGAATTGATTATAGGTAACGGACCTCACATTGATTTGGTAAGGCTGCCTGTAATACTCATGAAAGCCGTGGAAATCTCCGTCAATTCTGTTTCCGGAATAATTGGAAGAAAACTCCATGAGAAGCACAAACGTATTCTTGCCAATCCGATAAACATGGTCATAACTAAATCCGCCTATATATTCAAATCCATCGTCTGTTTCCACCTTTGGTGTTTCCACGTCCGCCGTAAACCAGTCTTTCGGATGGAATTGATTTCCCTTATCCGGTATAATTTCCACCACCAGGGTCTGCGAATTATCGGAATCCAGCAGCTCGATGAAATGGAACACAGCGCCGTTTTTCTTTATTTTTTTGCCGATGGAATAGCGCTTGATCTTGAGGATGCTATTTGCGCCTTCCAACACGAAATCAAAATGCTTCTTCTCGATATGAGCCGGGATGTAGTCATCGTATTCCATCGATGCAGTTACAGTCAGCTCACAGCGAAGGTCGCCATCAGATGACTGAATCAGCTCAGGCAGCCCCGGCGCGTACATTCTCCAGCCGGATAAATCGCCGTATTCTTGGGAAACGCTGCCGATGTCTCCGGCGTTGCAGGGATTGATATAGAGCGGAATACTGTTTCCCTTTTCGTCATAGATTGTGCCCTCCGCGCTGAGTTCGAGCATGTCATTGCTGGTTTTGAGCGAGACATAGAGCGAATCGTTCTCCAGCATAGCTTCGGTGAGTTCGATTTTGAAGCGTTCCTCCTCATCCGCGTCGGTACGGGAATGACTGATTCTGAATACGCTGCTCATCCAGTCCGAAACCGACGAGAAAAAGCTCTCGGCCGCGCTGGTGACCCTTCCGCCCAGCGGCGTGATAAACAGCAGTACAAGCACAACCGCCGCCGCCGCGATGACACGCTTGGTGATTCTTCTGCGCCTTGCCTCGCGCTGCCGCTTTGCCTCGAGCCGCTGCTTCATTCCGGCGATGGTGGCGGCTTTCAGCTCGTCGGACACCGGATCTTCGCGCATTACAAAATTAAA
>ONWI01000002.1 GCA_900321515.1 uncultured Eubacteriales bacterium
GGCGCTGCCCCCGGACCCCTGGCAGGGAGCCTTGCCCCCTGCACCCCATTATTGGCGCTGCGCGCTTTCTTTTTTCTTCGCTTTACTTATTCTTCTTGCTGAACTCCGAGAAATCAATTATGGTATTGCCGTCTGTTACCATAGGCATCTCGCCGTTCCACTTCTTTATCAGCTCGTACTTGATCAGGTTCTCATTCAATGATTTATTGAGGATGTTATTTGCCTTTGCCTGAGCCTCCGACTGAATGCGAAGAGTCTCCGCTTCCGCCTCCGCCTTGACAATGGCTTCTTCCTTCTCCGTCCTGGCTTTCAGCAAACGCTGCTCCGCGACCTGCTTTTCCTCGATGGCGGCAATATATGCCTCGGAAAATTCAAAATTGATGATATTCACATCTTCAACAAAAATACCGTTCTTGTTGAGCTTGTTGTTAAGCTCCTCTATTAGCCCCTGCGAAATCAGCGAACGATTGGCAACGCTCTCCTCAGCAGTGTACTTTGCGGTGATTGCCTTAAGAACCTCATTGACCGCGGGACTGACAAGAATTGTCTCGTAGTCGCTGCCGACGTTCTTGTAAATGGCATATGATTTGTCCTTTGAAACGCGGTAATTGATGGCGAGCTTTGTCTCAACCGTCTGCAGGTCCTTTGAGAACGCTTCTGTCTGAACCTCCAGCTTGACAATACGGTTGTCCATCTTGATTATTGTCTGAATAAAGGGAATTTTGAGATGAATGCCTTCCTGAAGCACATTCTCGCTAACATTTCCGAGAGTATTAATAACTCCGGTGTGTCCCGCGTCAACAATAGTAACGCAGTTGAGCAGAACTACGATTGCCACAAGCAGCACCACAATAACTGATATTGTTTTTTTGGGTAAACTGATCGTCTTTTTTTCATTGATAATAACTGCCATCTTTTGACGTCCTTTCTAAGAAAAATTGATAGAATAAAAATATATAAAACACGCAGAGCAGAGAAATCCCATTTTCCCTGCCCTGCGCGATGTTTTCGGAATACCGTGTGAAAATATCCGAATGATAATTTACTTGTTGTTCTTTGCGGCAGCCTGTTCCTTCATAGCCTGAACCTTAATGGGCAGTCCGAAAAGGTTTATGAAGCCTGCCGAATCATTCTGGTCGTAAACCTCGTCCTCGTCGAAAGTTGCGATATCCTCGTCATACAGCGAGTAGGGAGATTTTACGCCTGCGTCGATAATGTTGCCCTTATAGAGCTTAAGACGAACGTCGCCTGTCACATTCTCCTGAGTCTTATCGACAAAGGCGGAAAGCGACTCGCGCAGAGGAGTGAACCACTGACCGAAATAAACCAGCTCGGCAAAGCGTATGGCAACTTGCTGCTTGTAGTGATAGGTGTCGCGATCGAGGCAGATTTCCTCCAGCTTGTTGTGCGCATGATAGAGAATGGTGCCGCCGGGAGTCTCATAAACGCCGCGGCTCTTCATGCCCACCAGACGGTTCTCAACCATATCGGCAATGCCTATGCCATTCTTGCCGCCAAGTTCGTTGAGCGCCGCAACCATTGCGGGACCGTCCAGTTTCTCGCCATTGAGGGCCACAGGCATGCCCTTCTCAAAGCTAAGGGTGATGTAGGTCGGCTCGTCCGGCGCCTTCTCAGGAGAAACGCCCATCTCAAGGATCTTGTCGTACATAGGCTCGTTCCAGGGATTCTCCAGATCAAGACCCTCGTGAGAAAGATGCCAGAGGTTCTTATCCTTGGAATAGTTTGTCTCCCTGTTTATCTTAAGCGGAATATTGTGCTGCTCGGCATATTCGATTTCCTGCTCGCGGCTCTTGAATTCCCATGTTCTCCAGGGAGCGATTATCTTCATCTGAGGAGCAAAGCGCTTGATTGCAAGCTCAAAACGAACCTGGTCGTTGCCCTTGCCTGTGCAGCCGTGGCAGATGGCGTCCGCGCCCTCGGCGAGAGCAATCTCGACAATTCTCTTGGCGATGATAGGACGCGCGAAGCTGGTACCGAGAAGATATTTGTTCTCATAAACAGCGTCTGCTTTGAGTGTGGGATATACATAATCCTCGATAAATTCCTTCTTAAGATCCTCGATATAGAGCTTTGAAGCTCCCGTTGCAAGTGCCTTTTCCTCCAGACCGTCAAGCTCGGTTCCTTGTCCAACGTCGCCGGAAACGGCAATAACCTCGCAGCCGTTGTAATTCTCCTTGAGCCACGGGATAATGATGGATGTGTCAAGACCACCGGAATAAGCAAGTACTACCTTTTTAATCTCAGACATGTGTTTTCCTCCGTTAATATTTTTATTAACGCCGCAGACCATGTTATCAGCAACATTATATCATAATTCCGCGGCATTTGCAATTACAAAAAAGATTATACGGCTTTTTGATGTATAAATCAAGAGAAAAAAAGTATATTTATACATTTTCCGATATTTTCGTGCATTTGCGTCGAATTAAGATTCTTCACCCGATAATTATATGCATTTTTATTGTATTGCGGGGTATTTTTCAAATATTCAGAGTGACAGTAATAGCCTCATCCCCTTCACAAAAGGATATTCGCATCTCATCCAATGTATAAATATACATAATATGCATGAAAAATGAATATCAGACAGAAAAATATTATAACGGCGAATCCGCACAGACATTGTGCCGGAGATAAACATAGAGCCTGTTCAGAATCTTCGCGTGTACGGAGTTGCGCAAGCAAGCTGTGCGTGGAGAGATTCTGAACAGGCTCTGAATTATCAGTCAGTTGAACCGGTATCCTTGATGAGCTTGACGTCAATATCAAACGTCTCTGAATTGTTCATTGTGGTTGCGGGACGATAAATGGTGAGCTTGATTGTTTCGCCCGCTTTCTTTTCAAACATGATATCCTGAAGCTGTGACAGATCAGTGATTCTCTTGCCGTCGCAGTGAGTGATAATATCGTATTTCTGCACCTTGCCGTTCATATCGGAATCGCTGCTGATATCATAAATTTGCAGACCGGCGGGAATGCCCTGACTTTCGTATGCGCTCGAAATGGTGACGCAGGTGATACCGAGCTTTACCCTTCCTTCTACATAACCGTAGCTGATGAGGTCGGTGACGATTTCCTTGACCTTGGTGGAAGGAATGGCAAAGCCCATTCCTTCATAGCCATCAGCGGCAATCTTAGAGGTATTGATGCCTATTACCTGACCGTACATATTGACAAGAGCGCCGCCGGAATTACCGGGATTAATGGCAGCGTCGGTCTGAATGTATCTCATGGCACTGGTGGATTCGGTATTTTCCGTGTCAATGATTCTGTCAACGCCGGAAACTATGCCGAGAGTGACCGATCCGGCAAACTGTCTGCCTCCCGGATTGCCGATAGCTACAACATAGTCGCCCAGCACAAGCTGACTGCTGTCGCCAAGCTCGCACTCAGGAAGATCAGTCGCATCTACCTTAAGCACCGCGAGATCAGAACGAACATCAAAGCCTACGACCTTTGCGTCATATGTTTTGCCATCGCTTGTTATAACCGAAACCTCATACTTGCTGCTGTCGCCTATAACGTGGGAATTGGTAACAATATAGCCGTCGGACCTGAGAATAATACCAGAGCCCTCTGAGCTTTGGGAATTCATGTAATTCACGTTGTCAACGGTTATAACGCTGACAATTGAGGGACGCACCTTCGCGGCGACCTGCGCGGGAGTGAGCAGTTCCCCGTCAGAACCTACAGTCGTATCGGTTTTAGGTGTTTCGACTTCATTGAACGAAAACGCGTTTTCACCTTTGGATGTGGTACTCGTGCCGCTGCCAGCCGAACTGAATCCGGTTCTGAAGAGCGCTACCGCTCCAAGACCTACCAGACCTACCGCAAGAATCACCGCGGCAATGGCAATCGCCAGCTTTGCGCCGCCGGATCTCTGAGTGGTCTGCGCCACCGGATATTGCATGGCAGACTGCTGCACGGGGTACTGAACGGCAGGCTGTGCCTGTCTCTGTCCATGCTGGGTAGGAACGTATCCGTAACCGGTCGTGCCCGGATTTGTTGAGCGATAAGTATTAGGCTGATTGGATTTAACACCGTTAGGATTCTGTTGATTCATAATTAATTCCTCTTTTCAAATTAAGTTTTCCTCCTGCAAAATATAATAGACCTGAAAGTTGTTGGAATTGTGATGACAAAGTGATTATCGCGTAAAACATATTGGATATCTTTATGACTATTCCTCTTCGTTCTGTTTTTTGGAGCGTGAGGAGATCCTGGAACCTTGGGAAGCCTCGGGCAGGGTAAAGATGATATTGCAGTAATTGCCCTCGGAACCTTCGGCATGTATTCTGCCGCCATGAAGCGTAACGATGGTCTTGACGATATACAAACCCAGACCTACACCCTGACGGTCAAAGCTGCGGCTCTTGTCGGTCTTGTAAAACCGCTCGAAAATATGCGACAGTTCCTCGGTGGAAACGCCTATGCCGCTGTTTGATATGCTTACCGTGACAACCTTATTCTGAACGGTTGCCTTTACCCGGATATATCCGCCTTCGTTGGTGAATTTGACCGCGTTGTCAAAGAGGTTGTAAAGCACCTGATGAATAAGATCGGCGTCGCCGTTCACGGTAATAGCGTCGAAATCGTTAAAACCCTGAACTTCGATGTGCTTTTCCTCTATTCTGTGTTCAAATGAAAGCAGAGCCTGGAAAATAACCTCCGAAAGGTTGAATTTCTGCTTTTTGAGCTTCATGGCGCCGCTGTCAATTCTCGACAGATCCAGCATCGACCTCACCAGACGGGCAAGGCGCTTGGTTTCATCGGATATAATGCGAAGATACTTATCCTGCTTTTCAGGAGGAATTGTACCGTCAAGCAATCCGTTGACATAGCCGGATATGTTGGTCATAGGCGTTTTGAGTTCATGGGATATGTTGGCTATGAAACTGCGGTTGATAGTTTCGCTCTCAGCGAGCTTTGCACCCATTTCATTGAGCGCGTCGGCAAGCTGCCCGACCTCGTTTTCGCTTTTGAAATTGATTCGCATGGTGAAATCGCCGTCGGAATACTTCTGAGCTGCCTTGACCATTTCTCTCAGCGGCTTGACCTGCTTGTAAGTCAGCATATAAACCATGCTGAATGAAATAATAGCGGCTATCAGGACTGCAATCAATACTATATGCGAAACGTCGCTGCGGAAATCGGATATTGCCGACGCCGATGAAGCCACAAAAACGAAGCCCGCGATATATTCCTTTCCCACGTCGCCGCCCGCCACGAACGGAACCGCCACTATGAAATGATTCTGGTCATATATGCCGCCCAGCCTGTCGGTAACGCGGTACTCCCTTACTTTTGCCGCGGCGGAAATCACCGACGGTGATATATTCTTCTTCTGATGGCGGCACCTGAATTCTTCATTATCCGGCGTATCGGCGTGCAGATATTCCTCGGAGCAAATGACTGTATTACCCTGAGCGTCCACTATGAATATGTCCGCTCCGCAGCTCGAACTGAGTATGCCAAGAGTCGAGCGCAGCTTTTCCTTGCCTGTGTCGGTGACAACGTACTGAATTGTAGTGTTCATTCTGTCGCTTCCCGTGCTGGTAGGAACAGGGATGATGTACGCGTTCATCCTGTCGGCAACGATATGGGCGTTATCTGCAAGCTGCTGCTGTTTCTCACTGCGCCAGCGGTTGGATATCAGCGCCGAAATAATCAGACCGAATATTATAAGACTGCATATAAGCACTGCCGATGTGACAAACAGATACTTTGTAAAAAGCGAACGAGAGGCGATATGCTTGAATTCATTGAATACGCCGATAAGCCACGACTTGAAGCCGCGCTTTTTCAATCTGCCCCCGCCGGAGAAATCTCCGTCCCTGATATTTTCATTGTCAAACTGCATGGCAGATAATTACCGTTATTTAACTTCGAATTTGTAGCCGACGCCCCACACGGTCTTAAGCGACCACTGATCGCTCACGCCCTCCAGCTTTTCGCGAAGGCGCTTAACGTGAACGTCCACCGTGCGGCTGTCGCCGTAGTAATTGAATCCCCATACCTCGTCGAGCAGCTGATCGCGTGAGAATACCCGGTTCGGATTGCTTGCGAGGTGATAGATAAGCTCCATTTCTTTTGGCGGAGTATCCACCTGTACGCCGTTGACTTTAAGCTCGTAATTGTTGAGATTTATCGACAGCTTGTCAAAGGTGACGACCTTTTTTTCATTTGGATCCTGCTTGCCGCTTCTGCGGAGCACTGCCTTGATGCGGGCGAGTATCTCTTTTGGCTCGAAGGGCTTTACAACATAATCGTCTGCTCCGAGCTCAAGACCGAGTACCTTGTCAAAAGTCTCTCCCTTAGCTGTGAGCATTATGATAGGGCACTGGGACTTCTTGCGTATCTCACGGCAGACCTGGAACCCGTCCTGCTCCGGAAGCATGATGTCAAGCAGAATTATGTCAGGACTCTCCTGTTCAAAGCACTCGACCGCCTTGCGACCGTCGTGAGCTATCGCGACAGTATAGCCTTCCTTTTCGGTATAGAGCCTGAGAAGCTCACAGATATTCTGATCATCGTCAACAATAAGGATTTTTCCTGTTTCCATATCAAAATTCTTCCTTTCATTATTTCGTTATTAATAAATTACAGGTCATATGCATACAGTCAATACATTCCCTATCTAATTATTATACACCTATTTTTTGTGAATTGATTGATTTTTTATTAAAATCTGTTCCTCAATTACATAAAATTATACTTTCTTTTCGGGAACACCCCTTGCTCCCACAGGCTTTGAAAACGCGGTAAAGCATATCGCGCCGTGAGGGCAGCTCTTCACGCATTTCCCGCATCTTATGCACTCGGTATGATTCGGCGACGCGGCAGGATCTACAGCCATATCGCAGACCTCGGCGCAGACTCCGCAGTTCACGCATTTTTCTCTGTCCACGTTGAGACGTACTGCCGAAACTCTGTTGAATAGTGCATAGAATGCCCCCAGCGGACAGATGTACTTGCAAAACGGACGGCTTATCGCCATTGAAGCAAGCACGATCGCAGCAAGCACCAGCACCTTCCAGGTGAACAACCATCCCATAATGTCCCGCAGCCGGCTGTCCGCCGCCGAAAGCAGTATTCCCGAAAGCGTGCCGGACGGACAGACATACTTGCAGAAAAACGGCGTGTATTTATATGCAAACGGCAGTATTATCACCATAAAGAGCAACACGAAGTATTTCAAATACCTCAAATAACCGTCTCCTCTGAATGTGCGCAGCTTCTTTGGAGCCGGAACCGCGAAAAGCATATCCTGCAAAAAGCCGAACGGACACAGAAAGCCGCAGATCAGCCTTCCGAATGACGCCCCGAAAAACATCATAAGCCCAAGCACATAGCAGGGAAATCTGAATTTCCACACTGAGACGGCGTTTTGCAGCGAACCTAAAGGACACGCTCCCAGCGCGCCGGGACATGAATAGCAATTCAGTCCCGGTACGCAGATTCTTTTGCCGCCGCCGTCGTATATCCTTCCCGTAAAGAATCCGGCAATATGAGCGTTCTGCAAAAAAGCCGCAACAGCCTGAATGAAAGTTCTTTTTTTGTCAACCAATTCCTATGCACTCCAGACATATCCGCATCGCCTTGGCGAGCACCTGTTCCTGCTGTCCCATTGCAACTCCGGCGGCTGCTAATATCGCGGCCGCTGTCATCAGCGCCGCCGTCAGAATATTCCTGCCCCGCTCTTTCATTTCAGATATGAAAGTATCACACTTTCCCAATCCTCATAGGACTTTGAGCCGACATACGGTTCATCGGAAAGCAATTTTCCGCTGCCGTCGGTGAAAAAAGTAGTAGGAACATATCCCGTCTGAAATCTGTCGAACGCCTCGCAAGATCTTATCATGGGGTATTTAATATCATTTTCTTTAATGATATCCGTCAGTCCGTCCTCATCGCTGAATACTCCGACTATCATCAAACCCTCGGACTTGTACTTCGCGTAAAGCTTCTGAAGGTCGGGCAGCTCACTGCGGCATGGACGGCACCAAGGTTCCCAGATATTGAACATGATGACCTTTGCCGAAGAGTAATCCTTCAGCGACACCTTTTGGCCGTCAATACCTGTGCTTGTAAAATCGAAATTTCCGTCCGTCTGCGACGACTGCGCCGCTTCAGAAGAGACGTCATCCATTCTCACATAATCCTTTTTATTGGAGTAACATGCGGTAAGTGACAGCATACACACGGCAAGCAAAGCGGCAAAATATTTTTTTATGAGTTTCATTCAGCATTTTCCCTCTTTCTAAAAAAGTACTCATTACAATTTAACCATATTTCACTGAAATTATCAAGTGATTTTTGCATGAAAACAAATACCCTTAGAGCCCTTCGTTTTTCCAAAGCATTTTTCATGTTATGATGAATAACCAGCCCGTTTTTTTCCAATTATAAAAACGAGATTAAATATTTAAGGACTGCATTTAAATTGAAAAAATACAATTACGGCATAAAATGTGAACCGCCTGCCATTGCAGAAAAGGCGCCTGAGCAATATCCGTGGCTGAATGAAGATAAACACTGCGACGTATGCGTTATCGGAGGCGGACTGACAGGAGCGATGTGCGCTTTGACCGCGGCGGATATGGGACTGAGCGTGGTTCTGATAACGTCGGAGGGAATCGGATACGGTGACACAGGGCACATCACGGGCTGCGCAAGGTTCGACGGCGGGCGGACTCTCGTTGAACTCGACAGACTGATGACAATTGATGAAGCGCTGAAGCTTTATTCCATGGGATTCAATGCTCTTGACGGGTTGCAGAATCTTTGCGGCAGACTCGACGGAGAATACAATAAAACAGGCGTTTCAAGCGGATTCAGACGAAACGATCTGTTCATTTTCACATCCGCTTCCACTGACGTTGAACTTATGGAAAGAGAATATATTTCCGTAAAAAACACATTCTCACAGTGCGCACTTATCACACGCAGGACTGCCGAAAGTTCATTTGAATTTACCGTTTCGTGCGGTATTCTGACCAAAGAAGGCAGTGCCGTTCTTAATCCGTATGCCCTTGCGCACATGTGCCTTATGAAAGCCGAAAAACTTGGAACGGAAATATTTGAACAAACCGAGGCAATCGACATTCAGACTCCGAGAACAGATGATGGCTGCGTTATAATAACTACCTCTACGCACCGCAACGTATATGCGGACAAGCTGATATTTGCAGCCGGCAGCAAAGGCTTCCGCATTATGCCGGGCAGAATAAAAAATTATAAATTATTCGCCGTTATCGGACTGATGCCGGCAAACGGAACAGGATGGTCAGGCAGATGCACACTCGGTACATTCGGCAGACACCCTAAAAATTGCAGCATATATCCGGGAAATTGCTTAGCGGCAAGCTGTGTATACAGAAGCGGCGGGCTGCAAGGGTTAATTAAAAGATCAGATGAAACGGCAGGATCCTCCGAATTAAGCGATTTTATTCGGAATGTCCTGCCCGAACCCGCCGCTGCAAAGATGAAATACGAATATTCGTATGACTTTCCGTCCTCTATGGACGGACTGCCAATCATAGGAAAGCATGACGCCTACAAAAACTGCATTTTCGCTCTTCCGGGATTGTACAGGGACTCAGGCGTGCCGATTTTTTCACATATATCGGCTGAAATCGCCAAAAAAATACTTCAAGACAGTTCATATGAAAATCACCCTCTATTCGATCCTATGAGGCTCTAATAAATTGCATAAAAAAATATTTACAGATTGCTGTGGAAATCATAAAAAAAAACTGATATAATGAATTTAATCATCGGTAATTGTCAGAGGATAACCGTAAAAAATCAAGGAAGGTTGGTCAGATGAAAAAATCACATATCAAAAGAATCACCGCACTGCTGATATCCACGGCACTTATCCTGTTTTTTCCCGCTGAAGGAATAAACACGGTCTATGCGTCAGGCAGTTCTTCTGATTCAGCTTCGGCAAACGCTTACAATTCATCGGCGCTGACTGTCATGAAGCATCCGGAAAGCCTGACGGCAAAGACAGGCAATACAATCACATTTTCTGTTTCCGCAAACGGAACCGGAACGCTGAAATATCAGTGGTACTACAAAAAACTCGGAGCCTCACAATGGTCAGTATGGAAAAATCACACAGGTGCCTCCACCACAGCAAAGGCTAATTCCACATGGAATATGATGCAGGTGCGATGCATGGTTACGGATGATTCGGGCAGCATTTATTCCAACCCCGCGACAATAACCATAGACCAGACTCTTACCATTCTCACCCATCCAAAGAACGTCAAAGTCAAGGTTGAGCAGCCTACAAAATTCAGTGTAAGCGCCCAGGGCAAGGGAGCCATATCCTACCAGTGGTATTACAAAAAGGCGGGCGCCTCCGACTGGACGTTATGGAAAGGTCGTACGTCAGCAAGTATAACCTCCACCTCCAATTCCACATGGAATATGATGCAGGTGCGATGCATGGTAACTGACGATTCCGGCAGCATATATTCAAATGCAGCTACAATCACCATAGATCAGTCCCTCACCATTATCACCCAGCCCAGTGACGTCACTGCAAAACCGAATGAAAGCGTAAAATTCAGCGTAAAGGCTTTCGGTAAAGGCACACTCAAATATCAATGGTATTACAAAAAGGCTGATTCCAAAAGCTGGTTGCTATGGAACGGACGAACCTCCGCAAGCACCGTTTCAACTTCAAATTCCTCATGGAACATGATGCAGGTGCGATGCAGAGTGACCGATAATTCAGGCAGCATTTATTCAGAGGCCGCTACAGTTACCATAGATCAACCGCTCAAAATCATCACTCAACCGACGGACGTATTTACCAAAGCCGGAAAAACCATAAAATTCTCCGTAAAGGCAGAAGGCACAGGTAAACTGACATATCAGTGGTATCACAAGAAAGCCGGTGCCTCCGACTGGACACTCTGGAAAAATCACACTTCCGCATCCACCAGTGCCCTTGTCAACTCCACATGGGACGGAATACAGCTCTATTGCGCCGTTACAGACGCTAAAGGCAATACGGAAAAATCAAACGCAGCCATGGTAATTATGTCAGGTAAACTGAGAATAACCAAGCAGCCGGAGGAGGTAGTGCTTGAATCAGGCGATACAGCCACATTCAGTGTAACGGCACACAGTTCAGGCACACTTTCATACCAGTGGTACTACAAAAAGGCTGGCAAAACCGAATGGATCGAGTGGGCCGATAAGACAACCCCTGCAATTTCCGCGACAGCCGACTGCACATGGCACGGTATGCAGGTCTACTGCAAGATAACCGACAGCCAAAACAACACTGTCAACAGCAATACGGTTTATGCCATGATAACCAAGCAGGGCAATAAGCGATATTTCAGCAGAACCATCACCATCAAGAAAAGCAGCACCAAGATCTACAGCGGCGTCGGAACCGGAACCAGGGTTGTAGGAACCGTTAGTGCGAATAAGACGTTTAGCGTGTTGGATTGGGACAATGACTCAAATGACACCACATGGTACAGCTTCATGTACAATGGAAGTAAAGTGTGGATTCCCAGAACATCTGTCAATTCAACAATAAACTACACAACCATACCTGCCCGAATATTTAAAGACGGCGGTATACCTGTAATATATCTCTCACCTTCACGTCAATACGCCAATCTTTACGCTGTCGGCAATACAACCGAACAGGCTGAGATGTATCGCGTAGCCAATTCTCTCAAGAAGATTCTCGAGGAAGAATACTACTGTACGGTATTTATTCCTTCTACAGGTCTGAAACTCGGATTAAAAAACAGAGCCTATGACGCATATATCCGTGACGCGGACGTATATCTCGCCATCCACAGCAATTCCGTTCCGAAAGGAGCGAGAGTTCACGGCGCAACAGGCTTCTTCTTCCCCGCATGCAGCCAGAGCAAGGACCTCGCGAACAATATTGTCAACGAGATGGCAAAAATAGAGTTCCAGAAGTCAAATGTAAAAAATAAACTTGTCAACGGCATGACGGCATATGAAAACACCGGTTACGGAGAGGTGCGCGACCCGTCCTATTATGGAATGATAAGCGTACTTGCCGAGGTTGAATACCACCATTATGACGCACCTGCCAAATGGATAATCAACAACACCGACAGAATAGCCCGTGCTCTGTCAAATTCATTGGAGAAAACACTTCAGCTGCAAAGGAAAAAATAAAATTATTACAGTATAATTATGCCCCGCTTCCGTGTCGTTGAGAACACAAATCAACGACGTGTAAGCGGGGCTTTTTGCATGTTATTTTTTATTCGGGCTTGCGCTTATCAGGATTCTTTTCATAATAATCGTCGAGGGCGTTCTTGATTGCCTCCTCGGCCAGAACGGAGCAATGCATCTTATAATCCGGCAGACCGTCAAGCGCTTCCGCAACCGCTTTATTGGTAAGCTCCATAGCTTCCGACACAGGCTTTCCCTTAATAAGCTCCGTAGCCATCGAACTTGACGCGATCGCGCTGCCGCAGCCGAATGTCTCAAATTTTACGTCGGTAATAACATCATCATCTATTTTCAAATAGATTTTCATTATATCGCCGCACTTGGCGTTTCCGACCTCGCCCACACCGTCAGCGTCCTCGATCACCCCCACATTGCGCGGGTTTCTGAAATGATCCATTACTTTTTCGCTGTATAATGCCATGAATATTTCCTCTTTTCTATATGGTTAAAATATTTATAAGATAAAATTTCCCTTGCCAGCGCAGAGGTCGCGCCAAACGGGGGAAAATCCCCGCAGATATTCCACGACTTCCTTCACTGAGCGAATGATATAATCTACTTCCTCCTCTGTCGCGTCGTCTCCGAGTGTGAGTCGGAGCGAACCGTGTGCAACATCATGTACCCTGCCTATCGCAAGCAGGACATGACTGGGATCGAGCGATCCAGAAGTACACGCAGAACCTGATGACGCGCAGATTCCTTTGTCGTCCAGCAGAAGCAGAAGCGATTCCCCTTCTATGCCCTCAAAGCAGAAGTTCACGTTCGACGGAAGCCGTTTTACCGCGTCGCCGTTGAGCGCGGAATGAGGAATCTCCGACAGTCCAGCGATCAACCTGTCGCGAAGCGCCGCCGCGCGCTTCGCATTTTCTTCAATATGCCCCACCGATTCGACAAAAGCGGCAGCCATTGCGACAATTCCGGGAACATTTTCGGTTCCGGCTCGTCTGCCGCGTTCCTGAGCGCCGCCTTCAATGAGATTGGTCAGCCTGATGCCCTTCCGTGCGTATAAAAATCCCACGCCCTTGGGTCCGTGAAATTTGTGAGCCGAAGCCGAAAGCATGTCAATTGATTCGTCCACAACGTTCACCGGAATATGCCCCACCGCCTGCACGGCGTCTGTGTGGAAAATAATTTTCTTCTCCCTGCATATTTTTCCAATTTCATTTATCGGCTGAATCGTGCCTATCTCATTGTTTGCATACATCACCGTTACAAGACATGTATCCTCATGGATTGCCGCACGCAGATCTTCAACCTTCACAATTCCGTCGGTACCAACCGGCAGATATGTCACTGAAAAACCTTCTTTCTCCAGCTTTTTCAATGTGTGGAGCACCGCGTGATGTTCGATTTGGTCGGAAATGATATGCATCTTGCCGGATTTTTTTCCAATGGCGGCAGCCGACAGAATCGCCTGATTGTCAGCTTCGGAACCTCCGGAAGTAAAAATTATCTCCCTCGGCTGCGCACCTATGCATTCAGCGATGGAAGCGCGTGCGGTTTCCAGCGCCTCTTTTGCCTTTTGCCCGAACGAATAAAGACTGGACGGATTGCCGTAAAATTCCTCTATATACGGCAGCATGGCTTCAACTGCCGTCCTGCTTATTTTTGTTGTCGCCGCGTTATCGGCGTAGATTTTCATAATATCGCACTCCTTGTTGGATATGAGAATATTATAATCCTACTTACCTACTATGTCAATAGGAATTATGTTAATAATTTTACGCCGCTCACATTTTTATGAACGGCGTACTTAATTATATCATTTTACGTTCAATTCTGTCACAATCCAGTCATAATCCTTCAAGTTGAATGAGTTGGAACAGAAAGGGCAATGCTTCTCTTTGGTAGCGTCAAAACTGCCGCCGCAGCTATGGCATTTGATAGCCTTGACATTGAAGCCGTAATCCTCCGGAGCAGCCGCGTTTCTGCACACAGTCAAGCGGAATATTTTTCCGCCATTGCTGATCTTTCCGTCCCTGCAGGAGACAACATTCATTTTTAAATTTAAATTAATATAGAGATAACCGTTCTTTTCAAAACATTTTCTCACGTCTATGATACCGTTGTAGCTCATGTCAATGATATCGGAAAGGTCATACTTGATAGGTTTTCCACAATACAGTGCGCAATTGTCAATATCTTCGCTGTATACAATAATATTCAACATCGAAATAATCTTGCCGATAAAGCGATCGCTGGAAAAATCCGGCGAATAATGGTGCATAAATCTCGGCAGGCGTTTCTTTGCGGTGCCGTATTTGATGATGATAGGAATAGAAGCAATTGCACGGACAATCACCTCGCCGAAAATGGAAAATACACCCACGATATATCCCAAAAACGCCCCGCAGGCAGCCGCAAGCGCAGCGTATAAAATCCAGCCTATAAGGGAGAATATTCCATATAAAGCAGGTTCAACAAAAATAGACTTGAAATTATAGATCAGACCAAACGCTGTCATCGCAATGGCGCCGAAAATTGCAAAAGGCTTGAGTCTCTTCAGGAGATTCTGCGCCGCCGGAAGTGTGTAGTAATTGATCACTTTAGGATAAAGGTCATCAGCAATAAAGCGTGTACCGCAGAATTTGCAGCCTTCCGTGAGATTGCCGAGGGTGGTCGCGCCGCCGCAATTCGGACAGGAATAAGGCGCGTCTGGCATCTGTCCTCTGAGCCACACAATGTAGGAGTAGAATATTTCTTTTCTTTTGAAGGATTTGTTTATTCTCCCGTCTACAGAATAATCCCTTTTTGTATTCACATAGGTAAAGGGTAGCCGAGTGACATACCGGGCGTCATGATCCATTTTCCACGAAACGCCGGATACCAGAGGATCGTCAGGATCATGGGTAACTGTGAGCGTTACGCCCTTCGCCTTGAGCCTCTTGCCCTGCATCATGCGGGAATATTTCAGATCAGCCGCGCACAGCTTCGGCGCGTCCTCCGCATCAATAGGTAATTCGTTCAACTGCGCGATTAAGTTGTTATTCATCTTTTTCGCGAGTTCGTCCATCGCTCCCGACTGTGGGAATTGAAATAGTGCCATTTTAATAACCGCCCTTTTTGTATGATGTATTATAGGAATTTTTCCATAATGATTTCATCACCGTCTGATTCATCGGTGTGATAAAAGCCAAGCTTTTGATATAAATTCCTTGCGGCGATATTTCCCTCCACATAGCACAGCACAGCCTTGCTGAATTTCGCGTCAGCCCTCATCAAATCCATTATCTGACCGGCAGCTTCAAAGCCGTACCCTTTTCCCTGGTACCTTTCATCAATAAAAAGCTGGCTGAAATCATACGCATGCAGTTCGTCAAGGTCGTAATACAGTGCCATTCCAACAGGAATTTCTTCCCAATATATCACAAACGCCCTGCTCCGTTGTTCTCTGTAAGCCCAGGCGCGAGCTAAAATTCCAGCGGTGTCAGAAACAAATTGATGCTGTTCGTCTTTGACCTTTAACCCCAGCCTCCAATTTTCAGGCGTGACCTGTTTCAGATAAATCATTGCATTATTCTCCTGTCAGCACAGTAATACCATACGGTTTTATTTTGCTCATGTCCAAAAAAATATGCTCTTTTTCCGAATAACAAAAAAAGCTGATCGCCACGCGGTCAGCTAAATTTTTCATCAATCGGTACACTCAAAACCGAACAAAGGAGAAGGAGATTGGAAAGGGGATTAATAGCAACGAGCCATCCAAAGAAATTGGACAAGCCCTCGACCTATTAGTACTGCCAAGCTGAACATCTCACGATGCTTACACATGCAGCCTATCAACCTTGTAGTCTACAA
>ONWI01000095.1 GCA_900321515.1 uncultured Eubacteriales bacterium
GGCACCTTCCTCGGCATGTACACCGGAGTGGAAAACGGCATTTATACCTTCAATCAGGACGAATACCAGAAGCCCCTGCTCAACATGATCGCAATGGATCATTACAACAACAGCGTCAAATACAGCGAGAAAGACGGTCACGTCTATGTCAATATGTATACCGTTGAACACGCAAAGACCGCCAAGAACGTCGTCATCGAAAACACAGCCCACATGAATTTCACCGATCTGCCGGTCTTCTCTCCCTTCCTTGCCGGCATGCTCGGCACAGGCGACCGCGACGCCCGCGAAGCCATTGAAATCACCAACAACTGCGTGCGCGAATGGTTCGACTGCTATCTCAAGAACGACGGCAACTACATTCCCCATATTAAGGAAGTGTACTGAAAAAAACGCATATGCCCGCATATAGAATAAAGTACAGTGAATAATGAAGGAGCGCTGCGCACTGGATATTATCCAAGGCGCAACGCGCCTTCCTGCTGTCTGTAGTAATCCAAAAGGGAGTACTGTCTATTATGAAAACAGTTATTCATACTATACCCGACAAAGCCGAAGAAAAGGTTACTATCGAATGCTGTGAGGTCACGCAGGAGATTATCAATCTGCGTGACCACGCCGAGAGCGTCGGCGGCAGCATAAGCGGCATTACCGGCGGGAAATCGGTCATTCTGCCGCTGTCGGATATCCTGTATTTTGAGGCCGTGGACGAAAAGGTATTTGCCTACACCGAAGGCGACGTCACCGACGTCCGGGGAAGGCTCTACGAATACGAGGAAAGACTTTCGGACAAGGGCTTTGCGCGGATTTCAAAGTCAGTTCTGGTACACCTTAGCAAGATCGAAAGCATCGCTCCATCGCCGGGACGGAAGTTTGAAGCCGAGTTGTGCAACGGCGAACGTGTCATTATTTCGCGGCAATACGCCGCCGACCTCAAAAAAATTCTGCTTGGAGGCAAGGTAAATGAGCTTTAAAGAATATTTTTCAAAGAAAATAATACCCGGCTATTTTATGATAGTGACATTCATAACGCTGGGCATGGCTGTTTCCGGAATCCTTTTCTTCGGAAATATTGATATCAGTATGGTGACGCTTTTTATTCCGCTGCTTTTCGGAGCTATCGGCAGTCTGCCTATGATACTGGATTATTTTTTTCTCAAGGTCAAAAGCTCCGTATTATGGATTATGCTCTACAATGCCGCTGAGCTTGTCATGCTTGAAGCCTGCGTGCTGACTGCGGCTTACTTCCTCGGCATGATTGATTCACCGCTTACCGCGGCGATTACTGCGGTCATGGTGTTCGCGATCTTCACGGCTGTGGGAGCAATAATGTATTTTCAGGACAGAAAATTCTGCGACAGCCTGAATGACGCTCTCGCGCAGTATTCCGAAAAGACCGCGCACTGATTCCTGCTCTTGATGCTGACTCGGAATCATACTTGAAGGCAGGCTTTTAATATATAATGAAAGGACGTTGAGTGATGTGTCTAAAGAATACGGCAGCAATCCGGTTAAAATCGAAAAAATTGTCACAGATTCATTTAAAATGAATTATTTCCGCTTCGGCAGTGGAGAGAAGCTGCTTGTCATTCTGCCGGGGCTCAGCGTGCAGAGCGTTATGTCGTCAGCTCGGGCAGTCGCGGATGAATATGCGGTCATGCAGGAAGACTTTACAGTGTATCTCTTTGACCGCCGCACCGATCTGCCTCGTGAGTATTCGGTGCACCATATGGCGGAGGATACCGCCGCCGCAATGGAGGCGCTTGGACTGAATAACGTCTGCCTTTTCGGAGCCTCTCAGGGTGGAATGATCGCGATAGACATTGCGATACATCACCCCGGACTTGTGGGCAAACTGGCGCTTGGCTCTTCGACTCCCGATGCGGAAACGGATGTGTCCGGAGCTGTCGTAAGATGGATTGCTCTGGCAAAAGCAGGCGACAGGGTCGGACTTTATCAGGAATTCGGCAGGGCTGTATATCCGCCCGCTGTTTTCGAGAAGTACCGCGGCGCTCTTTCGGCGGCGGGTGAGACGGTGACCGACGAAGAACTTGCCCGGTTCGTCACTCTTGCCGAGGGAACAGCGGGCTTCAATATGACCGACAGACTGACCGAAATAAAGTGTCCTGTGCTTGCGATCGGTTCGGTTGATGACAGGGTGCTAAGTCCCGCTTCGATTAAAAAGATTATAAACAAACTTGGCGACCGTGCGGATTTCAGCTATTACTTATACGACGGTTTTGGACATGCCTCGTTTGACACAGCGCCCGATTACAGAGACCGGCTGTATAATTTCTTTATTGAGTGATATCTTTCAAAAGACATTGTTTTCGGAGAACGATGTCTTTTTTTATTCTGCTTAAAAAGATAGAAAAATATTCTTGCAAAAATCAATATATTATTGTAAAATGTAAATGAATAATTTTATCCTGCGAATGTGGATTTAATTTAATCTAACAAAGCATAGGGAAGGAATGAAGAAGTATATGAATGATTTACACTACAATCAGCTTACCGTGAGACAGCGGAAAATCTATAATTCGCTGTTTGAGGCTATCGGAGGCAGAAGGGATTCATTCCCTGTCGATACCGTTGACCTCAGAGAGGTAAGCCCTGCCTACGAGGCGTTTTCGTTTGATCACCCTGAGTATTTCTATGTGGATCTGAATAACGTGAAGCTGACAATAGTTGCTCCCGGCAAGGGCAAAGCGGAACTCAGGTATTTTTATACGCCTGACGAAACCGCTCACAGAAAGAAAAGCATTGAAGCGGCTATAGGCAAATTGCTTGACAACAGGGATTTCGGAAATGCTGACGCTCTCGGCAGGCTGCGTCTTATTCACGACAGACTCGTGCGCAGTGTTACTTATGAGAGCCACGCCACGGTAAAGGGAATGATCATTCCCGACGCTCTCACCATCGAAGGCGTGTTTCTCAGGGGCTCGGCGGTTTGTGAGGGTATTGCCAAAGCCGTGATGTATCTCGGTCAGAAGCTGGGAATTGATATTCCCGTTGTCACAGGTCAGGCTACGCTGGACGGCGTCAATCTTGTTCCGCACGCGTGGAACGTCGCCTGTATCGGCGGCAGTTACGCCCATATGGACGTGACTTGGGACATAACGCTCAGCACTCCGCTTAAATTCACACGCTATGATTATTTCTGCATTCCCGATGTGGATATACGCGAGGATCACGTTTTCGGAGGACTATTCCCATGTACTCACGGAATAGGGCTCAGCTTCTTTGAGCGTTCACACAGGATTTTCAATGACATGGATTCCTGCAAGAAATATATATCCGACAAGCTGAAAGAGCGTTCCGATGTGATCTATTTCAAATTTACGGATCACGGTTCGCCGCCTGAAACTATCGCAAAGCGTATGGACGATACAATAACCAATATGCTCAGACTCCGTTCTCTCTTTATGTTCGATATCGAAAAAGCCCATAACCCAAAGCAGGGCGTTTATTTCTACCGGATTCTCAAACGTCTGTGAGATCTATTATTTGGTATATGTATTCAAAATAATAATCGAAAAATTATAAAATCTGTAAATTAACACTATGTACATCAATTTTGTGTTCGTTGTGTTATAATTTATCTGTATATTTATGGGAAAGGAAGATGCCATAATGCCAATGCTGGAATCGGGGCAGGTGCTCAAAACAATCTCCGGCGTGCGTATAAAGGTGGAGCAGTTCCTGGCGGAAGGCGGTCAGGGCGAAGTCTACCGTGTGGATTATAACGGGGAAAAAAAGGCACTCAAATGGTATAAGCCCGAGGCGTTGAGAGACCCTATACTTTTTTACGACAATCTTAAGACCAACGCTGCCAAAGGTTCCCCTGACAAGGCGTTTCTGTGGCCTGACGCCGTTACCGAAAAATCGGACGGCACCTTCGGATATATCATGGGACTCCGCCCGGAAGGGTATTATGAGCTGAGCAAGATACTCGGCTCGAGAAAGTGCAATTTTGTCTCGTTCAGGGCGGCTGCCGAAGCCTGCATACGCATAGTGTCGGCTTTCCGCATACTTCACAACAACGGTTACAGCTATCAGGATCTGAATGACGGCAATTTCTTCATCAATCCCCAGACCGGCGACGTGCTTATCTGCGACACTGACAACATAGCAAAGAACGGAACAAGCACCGGTATTCTTGGCAAGCCGAGATACATGGCTCCGGAAATAGTCAACGGCAAGGGCAAGGTGCTGCCTGATACGCAGTCCGACAGATATTCGCTCGCGGCGATACTGTTCCTTATTCTCTTCAACAACCACCCGCTCGAGGGAAGCCACTGGGTTATGGTAACCTGTATGACGGACGAGATTGCCGAAAAACTGTACGGCACATCTCCGCTGTTTATCTTCGACCCGAATAACAGAAGCAACGCGCCTGTGCGGAATTTGCAGATAAGCGTGATCGAGCGCTGGGCGTTCATGCCGGAATACCTTAAGAGCAAGTTTGTTACCGCGTTCAGTCAGGATGCTCTGAAAAATCCCGGCAAGCGCCTGAGAGAACTTGACTGGCTTCAGGTTCTGGTCAGATTCAGAAGCGACATCGTGCGCTGCACCTGCGGCAACGAGGTGTTTATTCAGAACGCCGCCACCACCAAGTGCGACGTATGCGGCAAGCCTGTGGCGGTGACGCATACGATCAAGCTCCCGGGATATTCCATTACCGCCGCCGGCGGTTCGAGAATATACAGATGCATGCTCGGCACATGCAATGCCGACGAGGCACTGAATCCTGTGGCATGCGTCGTTACCCGCAGGGACAAGCCCGGCGTGATGGGATTCAAGAATATGAGCGGTCTGATACTCAACGCGACCACTCCCAGCGGTAAGCCAAAGCAGATCAAGCCCGGTGAGGTGATACCGTTTAATCCGGGCATTGTGATCGAGGCGTTCGACAAAAAAATTGAGCTTAAATAACGTCAGCCATTTTATCTCGGATTTTCCTCAGAGATAATCCGGTATTTCAATAAACAGATTTCAGGAGGTTTTTTATTATGCCAAGTACAGAAGGTGTTATTGTCAAGAAGGTTCTTCCGCTTATTTATGTGATCGACACGTCGGGCAGTATGTTCGGCGACAGAATCGCGAGCGTAAATGAGGCAATTCATGAACTGGAGCCTATTCTTCGCGAAAAGGTGGGCGAGATTCCCGAAGCCGAGATTAAGATTGCCGCTCTGACATTCTCGTCAGGCGCGCAGTGGATTACCGCCAACGGCCTTGTCTCTCTCGACGACTTTTTCTGGAACGATGCCACCGCCGGCGGACTTACGGATCTCGGCGCGGCGCTCAAAGAGCTGAATCAGAAGCTGAGCAGAAGCTCCTTCCTTGTCAGCGATACCGGTTTCTGCGCCCCGGTGCTTATCTTTATGAGCGACGGCGAGCCGAATGACAACTGGGAGAAAGAGCTTAACAACATCAAGCAGAACAACAAGTGGTTCCAGGCCGCGCGCAAGATAGCCATCGCCATCGGCGAGGACGCAAACATCGGCATACTTACAAAGCTGGTGGGCAGCAACGAAGCGGTTATCCAGACCAACGATCTCGAGACCCTCAAGAGAATGATCATTGCCGTTTCCGTATCGGCATCCATGCTCGCGGGTTCTTCCAGAATGGCCGGCGACGCTGCCAGCGGCTCCATGATTCTCGAAGCGGCGACAACCAATCTCGATTCCGAAACATTTACCGTAGCTCCCGAAGTCGCGGATTTCGACGGCCCCGATCTGATGGCGGCCTGCAACGGAGGCGCTCAGGACGTTTGGGACGACAGCGGAGACTGGAACTGATCATATGCTGGGCATATTTAAAAAGACGGAGTCCCCGCAGTATGAGCTTTTCTGCTGCTCGGTGCGGGGATACAGCCATATTAAAAAAGATACTCCATGCGAGGATTGCTGCGTGAAGAAGGATCTCGGCAGCACAAAGATATTTGCTGTTGCCGACGGCCACGGCGACCCGAACTGCCTGAGAAGCAGTATCGGCTCTGAATATGCCTGCCGCATAGCCTGTGAATCCCTTGAGAATTTTGCCGGCAATGTCGCCGAAAATTCCTTTGAAAACCGCCTGTTTGACAGGCTGGAATGTCCTGCCTTAATGGACAGACTTATACGCAGCATTATTGCAAAATGGACGAGTGAGGTTGATTCCGAGCTGAGCCAGAATCCTCTGACCGACGCGGAATACGCCGTCGCGTCGAGACTTGGCGAAGATTTCCGCAAAGGAATCAGAACCGAGCGAATGTACGGCACCACACTCATTGCCGGTCTGCTCACGGAAAAATATCTACTGCTCATTCAGCAGGGCGACGGCAGATGCGTGGTGTTTGACAGCGAAGGAAAGGCGAGCCAGCCCATTCCGTGGGACGACCGCTGCGTCGGCACGGCGACTACATCGCTTTGTGACCCCGACGCCGCGCACAGCGTTCGCTATCATGTTATCAATGTTGAAGAAAATCCCGTCATAGCCTGCATTGTCGGGACGGACGGAGTGGAGGACAGCTTCCCGACCTCGATGGAAAAGACGCACGCCTATTACAGGAATATTTTAAAAGAGGCGTGCGAAATGGGCGTTGAGGCTATGGAGCAGGCTCTTTCCGCCGACCTCAGCGAGCTAAGCAAACAGGGCAGCGCGGACGATGTTTCCGTCAGCGGGTTTGTTGACGTAAAGCGCACGAGGAAATTCCTCGACGACTTTGAAAGCGCCAATATGCTTGTCAATATCCGTGACGAGCTTGCGCTTGTCAACAGCAGAATCAAGTCGATGGAGAGCGGCGGAATGCTGGAGCATCTTGCCAAGACATACGACGGACTTGCGCTTGCCTACAGGACTTCCGAAGAAAAATACCGTGAGCTGGAACAAAAATGCACGGAGCTTCAGGAGAAGATAGCGGCTCACGAACAGACCGAACTGCCGGATCAGGACAAGCTGCCGTCCGACATAAAGGAACTGCTGTCGAAGCTGCGTTTTACCAAGGATATGCTTGCCCCCGCCAAGAGGGACCTTGAGAATCTGACGGAACAGCGCGATGAAGCTAAGATCGCATATGACGAGGCGGCTTCCCAGATGGCGTCAGTCGAGGAAAGATACCTCCCCCGCAAGGAAAAATACGAGGCGCTGCTGAATCAGAAGAAGGAAATAACAGACAGGCTCAGTGAGCTTGAATCAAATCAGTAACAGACTATCAGGCATTCGTATTTTCAATAATTGAAATGAGATGGAGTGTGAATAAATGGAAGCAAATGTAATTCTGTGCAGATGCAGCAAATGCAGCAAGGTCTACGGAATCAGGGTGGAACGTATGCCCGACGGAGACTGGTGGCGCACATGGGCTTTCAGTATCTCCGAAAAAAGCGCCCACCACGAGGGCTTTGACAAAAACGTGATCCGCGGCAATATGTATGAGACGGCGGAATATCCGGGATGTCCGTATTGCGGTACGCATGAGTTCGTACAGTGCGGCTACTGCGGCAGGATAAACTGCTGGAATCACGAGCCTTCCCTCTTTTGCTCATGGTGTGGCAAGCTGATGGATAACATTGTCGTTGCAAGGGATAAATTCGATGTATCAGCCAATCAGTTCTGAAGATTTTTGTTTTGCGGAGCTGTTTTGCGCGATTTCAGTTTAAGGAGGTGCTGACCGATTGATCTGCAGCGTTTGCAAAAAAGAATGGATCGGCGCCCCCGGTGATACCGTATGTCCGCATTGCGGCGCGGATCTGGTCAAGGGTACGGCTCAGCATACCGTCCCCGGCGTAATTGCCTTCCTTGTCAAAAAGGAGGGCGTGGATGTTCTGCTAAAACCGGATACGGTGATGTCTTATATTTACGATCTGGTGCAGGGACACGACCGTGACAAGAAGCTGATTCGTGTGGGCAGCGCGAACGGCGTTTTTCAGAAGATGCACGCCATTCTCATCGAGCCCAAGCAGTCGCGCAGGGAAGTGATGATTCTCGATTTAAGGCAGCACCTTATGGATAATGCCTTTCTTTCTGAGGAGAATGCCATCGCGCTTATCAATATTGTATTGGAGGGCGTAGGTCTGTCCTCGCTGAAGCTGACGGTCACTCCCAAAAAGGCGGCCCAGCCGGCGCCTTCCAAGGCGCCCTCGCAGCAGCCGAAGCCCGCTCCGAAAAAGCAGGAAAAGCCGAAGCAGGCACCCTCTGCGTCAGCCATAAGGCAGAAGAGTTCGGCTAAGAGCAGCCAAAATCAGAATCAAATACACCTTACTTCCATAAGTACGTTTGAATATGATGGCAGTTCGTTTGCTTCGCGCAAGGTGCAGGGACCGGTTTTCCGCGCAGGCAATGCCAGAATGATAGGCATTCTGGTCACCTATGACCCGGTTCCGCAGGACATGAACGTGGTGCTTGACTGGCAGATATTATATCAGGACAACGCCCCTGTCACAGGCGTAATTCACGGAGGCGGCAGGATAAAAAAGGGCGATACCGACTTCTATCAGGGATGGGGCTGGTCTGTGCCCGGAAGCTGGAAGGCGGGAAAATATACCATCAAGGCGTCATTGAACGGTTCCAATCAGTTGACTGCCAATTTTGAAGTGGTGGAAGGCAGATATGAAAATCCGGTGCTCGCGCTTAACGAGGTGAGACTGTTCAGCGCGGGGGCTGTGCCGCCTGCTGTTTCAAACAGGATGTATTCGTCTGTTTTTTCGTCGCATCAGGCAAGGCGTATTTATTTTGAGATAAGTCTTGTCAAGATGAACGTTCCGATTGATACTACCTTGAATTACAAGATAACCCGTGATGACGGGAATGTGGTTGCAAATTACTCTGTGCCGATACGCCTGTGTGTCGGAGACGACATGTGCTGGACAGGATTCGGCTGGAACAATCCCGGTCATTGGCGCAAGGGCAGATATTACTATGAGGTATCAATAGGCAGTGAAAACAACTATTTTAGCGGAGTGTTTGACATAGTTTAATTAAGAACCTGCTGACACACGTCTTGCTTGTGACACACGTCTTGCTTGCGGATTTTCCGCACACGTTGAGACACGTCAGCAGGCTCTAAATCCGTCCGCGTCGGTTCCGGCGCGGATTGTATTTTGTCACCCATCCCGGGCTTTGAGAATATAATATTATCGACCCCGTAATAATGGATGTATGGCAATTATCGCCGTGTTTTATAAAAAAATCCAAAAAACAAAAAAAAACTCTTGACATTTCCTTTTGGATAGTGTAATATATAAAACGTCACTGAGAGCGAAACGCAATTGAAACGAATTTTCACGGTGCGTCTGCTCTGATGATTGGTATGGGAGCATAGCTCAGCTGGGAGAGCATCTGCCTTACAAGCAGAGGGTCACAGGTTCGAGCCCTGTTGTTCCCACCATTTCTGGCC
>ONWI01000029.1 GCA_900321515.1 uncultured Eubacteriales bacterium
AGGAGAGAAGCTCATGGAATGTAAAGCTGCGGGCGAATCGGTATTCGCCAAGGAAGTTTTATTCGAGGGTAACTGCGAGCAGGCGGTTGATACGGAGCTGACCCTGCCCGATTACTGTCCCGATATCGGCAGGCTGCTCAAATGCCGGCTGGTTCCGATGATAACATCGCGTCAGGTTAATTATGACTCGCTTGTTGTGGAGGGCGTCGCCAGAATATCGGTGATATATCTCGATGACCGCGACAAGAAGATACGCTGCTGCGACAGGGATTATCCCTTTAAGGCGAGCGTGCCGTATGACGGTCCTGCCGAGAATGTCAGGCTGCTTGCCGATGCTCATGTCGATTATGTCAATTGCCGCGCTGTGAGTCAGCGCAAGCTGGATATACACGGAGCCTTCATCGTCCGCATGACGGCTGTATGCCGCAGGGAAAACGAGCTTATCGCTCAGCTCGACGGCGCGGGAATGCGCATTCGCAGGGAATCGCGTGAGATAAGCGATCTGGTGTGCTGTATGCAGACCGGATTCGATCTGAGCGAGGCTATTGAACTCAACGACGGCAAACCGCCTATTTCTTCTATAATCCGCAGTCATGCTACGCTTTGCGTCGGTGAAATTCAGATCCTTCCGGGAAAGCTCACGGTCAGGGGCGACGCGATATTCACCATGATATACTGCACCGAGCAGAACGATTCTCCCGAACGTCTCGAGTATGTAATTCCGTTCAGCCAGTTCTTTGACATCCCCGGAATTGACGAGGAATGCAAGACGGATATCTCGCTCTGCTGCGATATGCTGGAGGTCTCTCCGCGTACCGATTCCGACGGGGAATACCGCAGGGTGGATGTGGATATCCGCGTTTCAGCGGATATAAAGGTTTACCGCGAAAAAGAGGTTTCGTGGGTGAGCGACGCATATTCGGTTGACTATGAGGTCAGCTGCGTCAGAAAACAGGTAAGGCTCGAAAGACTGTGCGATACTGTCTTTGACACCGAGATCTGCAGGCAGTCTGTCGATACCGGTGACGTCAGGATAGAAAGTGTGGGCGACCTTTGGGCGAATATTCTTGACAGCCGGAGCAATTACCGCGACGGCAGGACCGTTGTCAACGGCAATATGGCGGTCTGCATGATTCTGCGCGATCCTTCCAAGGGAATTGTCTATGTCGAAAAGAATGTGCGTTTTGAATGTGCCGTTCCACAGACTGCCTGCGGACAAAATCTGCGCTCCGAGTGCGGCGTGGGAATAAAATCCTGCGCATTTACCGTGACCGGCGACACCAAGCTGGAAATTCAGGCGGAGCTTTGCCTGCACAGTTCGCTGTATGAGGATATTCCCGCAAGACAGATATGTTCGGTCGAGCTGGACGACAGCCGTCCCAAGTCCTCCGAAAACCGCCCCGCGGCTGTCCTGTATTTTGCCGAGCCGGGCGAGGAACTCTGGGATATTGCCCGCGAATACAATTCCTCCGTGGAATCCATCAGGCTTGACAACGGCATTGAGGGCGACGCCGTGGAGGAAAGCCGACTGCTGATCGTGACAGCGTAACCAACTAAATGCCGGAAGGAGAGCGCAATAAAAATATGGGAGATACCAAAATCTACAGAGACATCGCCGAACGCACCGGCGGCGATATTTATATCGGAGTGATCGGACCTGTCAGAACGGGCAAGTCCACATTCATCAAGCAGTTCATGGAGACGCTGGTCATACCTAATATGAGCAGCAAGTACAAGGTGGAGCGGGCGACCGACGAAATGCCTCAGTCGGCTGCGGGACGCACAATTATGACCACCGAACCCAAATTCATCCCCGAAGAGGCTATCGAGATTGACCTTGACGATACCGCTTCGTTCAGGGTGAGAATGATCGACTGCGTGGGATACATCGTGCCTTCGTCTTTGGGCTACATCGAGAACAATGCCCCCCGCATGGTCAAGACTCCTTGGTATGACGAGGAAATTCCCTTTAACCTTGCCGCCGAGATAGGCACCCGCAAAGTTATCACCGAACATTCCACCATCGGCCTTGTCGTCACCACGGACGGCAGCATCAGCGACATCCCCCGCGAGGAATACGAGGAAGCGGAGGAACGCGTCATCAACGAGCTGAAGGAGATTAAAAAGCCCTTTGCCGTGCTGCTCAACTGCGCCGACCCGTCAAAGGACGAGAGCAGGGCGCTTGCCGACAGGCTTACCGGAAAATACGGTGTGCCTGTCATGGCCGTAAACTGCCAGGAGATAAGCGAGAGCGAGATTCAGGGCGTGCTCTCCGAGGTGCTCTATGAATTCCCCGTGCGTTCGGTCGCCATTGATATGCCGGGCTGGATTAATTCTCTCGACCGCGACCACTGGCTGAGGGCGGATATTATGGGCACCATACGTTCCGCGGCAAAGGGCATACGCCGCATCAGGGAAATAGAAAACCTTGTGTCGGCTCTGTCGGAGAATCAGTATGTGACCGATGCCGCTACCCGCAGCATTGATCTCGGTACCGGCAAGGCCTGCGTCAGGGTGGAACTTCAGCCCGACCTTTTCTATAAGATAATTGGCGAAAAGACCGGTCTTCAAATTAAGAACGAAGCCGATCTCATGAATTCCATCGCCGAACTTGCCGCCGTCAAGAGCAAATACGACAGACTGAGCGACGCTCTCGACGAGGTGGAGCGCACGGGGTACGGAATTGTCATGCCTTCCATGGACGAACTGACGCTCGAAGAGCCGGAGCTTATGCGTCAGGGCGGAAGGTACGGCGTGCGTCTGACCGCTTCCGCACCGTCGCTTCACATTGTCAAGACCAATATCACCACGGAGGTCGCTCCCATCGTAGGCTCCGAGAAGCAGTCGGAGGATCTTGTGAAATACCTGCTGCGTGGCTTTGAGGAAGAACCTTCCTCGATATGGCAGTCGAATATTTTCGGCAAGTCGCTTCACGAACTCGTCAACGAGGGACTTCACAATAAGCTCAGCAAGATGCCTATGGACGCCCGCGACAAAATGCGCGAGACAATCGAGCGCATTATCAATGAGGGATGCAGCGGTCTTATCTGCATAATCCTGTGAGGACTATATAATAAGTTTATGATGCGCAGCCGCGGCAAATCAGTGTATTGACCGCTGCTGCGCATTTTTTGTCGGATAAAGCCACGTTGCTTTGTTCATTTGAACAAAAAATCAGATAAAGGACGTTTTGGAAATCGAAAAAGAACAAATAATTTATCATAAAAACAATAAATTCAAAAAACGTTTTTAATATCCGATACATCAAATCAAAGAGGAAAAATTGGCAATTTTAAATATAAATTCAATTCGACAAAAAATGCCGCATCTGCTAAAACAAATAAAAATCAACATTCATCATCGGATAAAATGTGTGGCTGACGAATTTTTCCCCTGATTATTGTTGCAAAACACGGTATTGAAACGGTGTTTCAATCGGTGAAAATAGCCGACTGTTTTTCGCGCCACGAAAATTGCCGGAGTGTAAAAGTACAAAAATCAGGGAAAACAAAAGTTTTCCCGCGAAAATGATTGAAAAAAGCGGGTTTTTGTGGTAGCATAATTCACGGTAGGATTCGTCGACGGAATATTACCCGAAGTGCCGGACAGAGTATTATCCGGCGGATTTCGGATCACATTACAAGTTAATCAGGCGATTGTAAAACCCAAATGAGAATGGAAATAACGGGGTGCCGGGCGGGCGAGACGTCTTCCCATAAAAACGCCTCCGGGCGATTACGGAACCCGCCC
>ONWI01000004.1 GCA_900321515.1 uncultured Eubacteriales bacterium
GCAATCTCGGCATGGGAATCGCCGGCGCTGTGGTGGAAAAAGCCGCAGATCAGACCATTTCACAGTACGCGAAGGATAAGTTTCTGGAACCAATGGGGCTCGACGCGTCATACGACGCAAAATATCTCTCTGATTCTTCGCTTGTGGCGGAGTGCTACGCCGGAGGCAACGTCAATTGCAGCAACAAATATCTCTGCCGTTCTCAGGAGAAGGGCAAGCCCGGAGACACCTTCCATTTAGGACAGGGCGGACTGCTGATCAGCTCGGTCGATCTCGCCCGCCTGTTTACAGTACTGATCAACGACGGGCAGTACAACGGCAGGCAGTATATTTCCCAGAACGCGCTGAACGAAATGCTCACAGATCAGAAAATCGACACCGGCAGCAACTTCAAACAGTGCATAGGCATACGCCAATCCAAAAAGCTGATAAATAACCGCAACATGTATTTCCACAACGGAGCTTCCTATGGCATATTCTCATTGATGGCATTGGATCCGGCGGACAAAAGCGGCGTTGTCGTCATTACCTCCGGCGCCCTCACCAAGCGGAACAAAAATACCGTCTTTGCAGTATGCGACGATATTATGAATTACAGCTATGAAAACATTCTGAAATAATATGATGATGAAAAAACCGTTCGCATGGCAGACCCGGAGGCTGTGAATGCAAACGGTTTTTCATTTGTTTTATGATACAACGATAAGTTTAGATGCCATATCCGCGCCGCAGGGCTGAATTCCAGGCGTCATCAGTCCCCAAAGGTCGTCGGCATAGCATTCCAGCAGATAATGATTTCTCGCCTCCTGCGGCAGCGCCATCGCCTGCCTGTAGGAAGAAATAAGCGGCAGCTTCGGCGAGGCGGAGGAAAGCAGCCGCTTTCCTCTCTCGTTCATGCCCAGAATGCGGATATACCGCGGTCCGTCGGAATGTTCCCTCCGTATTCCCAGAAAAGCCGAAAGAATGATTCTGCGTATCCTTGCATGGCTGTACCGCTTGGATTTTATCGAGTCGTACAGCTCTTCAACCGAACACGCTCTGCGCACGCATTCGTAGATCCTGTTTTCCAAACCCTCCGAAATATCGGGCAGCCGCGCGAGCTGTTCCCGCGTCATTCCGCGCAGCCGTGAAAGAACCGCCCTCTCGCAGACTTTGACGTCAGCCGGCGCTTTTTCCTCGTTTATAAGGCGCTCAAGCTCACGGAATGAGTATTCCGGCAAGTACCGCCCGGATTCATCGAGCCGTCCCTCCAAAATCATTCTGCGGACGGCGGTCGCTGAGGCAATATCTCCCGAAATAACCTCAGAGTCATGCGCCGCTCCCTCGCGCTGCACCCCGACCGGAACAATACCCGAATTCAGCCTCTTCAGCGCGCGAATGTATTCCACGGCAAGGGTGTTGTTGGGCATGCAAATAATCTCGGCGGCTGCGTCCCCGTACAACATGCGAACAGCCTCTGTTCGTGCCGCGGCAAATGACTTCCCCTCCCCGAGCAGTCTGTCAAGCTCAGGCTTTAACGCGGCGTCCGAAACCGCGTTTGCCGCGGCGGTCAGTTCACCACCGTCCGCGCTCTCCATTCCAAAGCTGAGGTAATCGACGCAGCCCAGCGCGTCGGCAATTTCAACTCCTCCCCCGGCAAATTTCTCCGCCCCCGCACAAGCGAACGGCAGCGGAAGCTCCAGCACCAGATCGGCTCCTCCTTCAATCGCCATACGCGTGCGGCTGAATTTATCAGCTATGGCACATTCTCCGCGCTGCACATAATTTCCGCTCATTATGACGACGACATTCTCCGCCCCGCAGCGTTCCCTGGTCCGTGCTATATGAAGCCTGTGCCCGTTGTGAAACGGGTTGTACTCAGCAATGATCGCTGCGGTGGCGCCTGTTGTTATCGAATTCATCAAAAATTTCTTCTTCCTTTGGTAAATTTTTTTTTTCGTTTTCGCGATACTTATTGAAATTTTTTTTATTATGTTATATTATATAATCAGGAATATGCAAATTCAATTGTTTTTTTCGCAGTATTCTCACATCTTTTATTGACAGGAGATAATACCAATGAAAATTCTTGTTATCAACGCAGGCAGCTCGTCCCTCAAGTATCAGCTCATTGATATGGAAAACGAGACTGTCATCGCAAAGGGTCTTTGCGAAAGAATCGGTATGGACGGCAGCAAGCTCACCCATAAGGTAAACGGAGAGTCCTATGTCACCGAAGTTCCCATGCCCAACCACACCGAAGCATTCAACGCGGTCAAGGAGGCTCTTACATCCGGCGACGGCAAGGTAGTTGATGATCTCAGCGAGATTTCTGCGCTCGGTCACAGAGTTGTTCAGGGCGGCGCACTCTTCAAAGACAGCTGTCTCATCACAGACGAAGTCATCGAAGGCATCCGTGAGTTGAGCCCTCTCGCACCGCTTCACAATCCCGCTCACATCCAGGGCATCGAAGCAGCTGTGGACGTATTCGGCAAGGACGTTCCGCAGGTTGCGGTATTCGACACATCGTTCCATTCCACCATGCCCGCTAAGGCATATACATTCGGCATTCCCTATGAGTATTATGAAAAGTACTCCATCCGCCGCTACGGCTTCCACGGCACCAGCCACAGATATGTCACCGGCAGATGCCTTGAACTTCTCGGCAAAGCTGACAATCCCGAGGGTACACGCATCATCAACTGTCACCTCGGCAACGGCTCTTCCATTTCCGCAGTAAAGGACGGCAAGGTTGTAGACACTTCGATGGGTCTGACCCCCCTCGACGGATTCATCATGGGCACCCGTTCCGGCTCGCTCGATCCTTCTGTTGTCACATTTATCATGGAGAAGGAAGGACTGACTCCCGCTGAGATGGACAACATCCTCAACAAGAAATCCGGTATGCTCGGACTTTCCGGCGTTTCCAGCGACGACCGCGACGTCACTGCCGCTGCCAGAGAAGGAAATGAGAGAGCTATCCTCACTCATCAGATTCTCGAATATCAGATCGCCAAATTCATCGGCAGCTACTATGTCGCGCTCGGTGGAATGGATGCGCTTGTATTCACAGCAGGTATCGGTGAAAATCAGACAAATCACCGTTCCAAGATCTGCCGCTATCTCGAGTGCTTCGGTGTAGAACTGGATGAGGAGCTCAACGCCTCCATTCACGGCAAGGAATGTGAAATCTCCACTCCCGAAAGCAAGGTCAGAGTATTTGTCATTCCCACCGATGAGGAAATGGTCATCGCCAGAGATACCAAAGCCATCGTTGAGAGCATGAAGGCATAATAAATTCTAAATAGTTTTTACTTTATAAAATAACTGCGGCGCCGTTCGTAATGAGCGACACCGCAGTTTTATTTTTGAACATGTCCGATAATCCCGGCGTTTGCGGATGGCGCCGCCGGATAATTATGCCAGATGAAGCCAAAGCCGCAGACAATACTTTGTGTATTAACGAGGATTTTGGCAAAATATGGCGGAAAGATATGCCAGCTGCCAAAGGCAGCGTGCCAGACGCGCGTGGAGAGATACGTCAGCAGACTCTAAAAATAACCAAATTACAATTGATACTGAGAAAAATATGTGATATAATCTATATATCATTACACAGGGAGGCTGCGGAATTTGGAATACATTCTCAAAACCAACATGCTCACAAAACAATTCAAACAGCAAAAAGCTGTGGACAACGTATCGGTCAGCATCGAACGCGGTTCGATATACGGCCTTATCGGACGCAACGGAGCGGGCAAGACTACGTTCCTCAGAATGATAGGGGGACTTGCCGCGCCCACTTCCGGCGAAATGGAAATAATGGGCTTCCGCTCCTCCGACGGGACGGTAAATCAGGCATTTGAAAGGATCGGTTCTCTGATTGAACAGCCTGGCATCTACAAGAACATGACAGCCTTTGAAAATTGCAGGCTCAAAGCCATGTGCTGCGGAGTATATTCCGAGGATTATGTTAAGGCCAAGCTGGCGCTGGCGGGACTTCAGGATGTCGGCAAAAAAAACGTCGGCAATTTTTCTCTCGGCATGAAGCAACGCCTCGGAGTTGCAATGGCAACAATAGGTGAACCGGAGATGCTTATCCTCGATGAACCGATCAACGGACTCGATCCGCAGGGAATCATAGAGGTGCGCGACATCATCCACCGCATCAATAAGGAACAGAACATCACAATAGTGATTTCAAGCCATATTCTGGAGGAACTTTCCAAATTAGCCACTCATTACGGAATAATCCACAACGGCAGACTCGTGGAACAGCTAAGTCACGATGAGCTTCTCGGCAAATGTTCCGCAAGGCTCGAAATCGTTGCGGACAGCGCTGAAAAAGCCGCAAAAATTCTGAAGGGCTTAGGCTGCAATTATTCAGTCGCAAATGAACACATGTTGTTTGTCAACGACAACATAGAAAAAAGCGCTGCCATCAACAAGGCGCTTGTAACGGGCGGAATAGGGGTGGAATCCCTTTACCGGCGCAGTCAGAGCCTTGAGGAATATTTTATTTCCCTGATAAGCAGGGCATAACGCGCTTATATATTACAGAAGGAGTAAAATAAAATGGTTAATGTTATCAAAATGGAGCTTTACAGGCTTTTCCGCACAAAGAGCCTGTATGTCACTGCTGCCGTCTGTGCCGGCGTAATAATACTGCTTGTAATGCTTACATCCGCGCTCATCAATATTGTAACGGATGTCTCCGCATCTGATCTGACAGTTTCAATGAGCGATTCCGCCGAAGGCACTACAGTCTCCGTGAGCGACACAGCCAGTCAGTCCGGGGGGACGAATCCCGCGGATTTTTGCAGCGGGTTTATAAGCGGCCTGTGCGGGATATTTGTCGTGATATTCACAGCCATATTCATTCACGGATTTTACAGGGACGGATACAGCAAAAACGTCATCGCATGTGTAAAGTACAGATGGTATTTCCAGGTATCCAAGGCGGTATGCATAGCGGTCTACTCGGTGGTAATTCTTGCCGTCGCCTCCGTAGTATCACTGATAATGTCGGCGATCTCGCTGAATTCATTCGAGTTTGAATACATGGGTGTGTTCTTCCAGTTCCTTCTCGGAGAGTTCTTCCTTCTCAACGCGATAGGTCTGCTGTCGGCATTCCTTACAGAGCTCACATACAGCAAGGTGACTGCAATAGTTTATATCCTTCTCGCCTCCACAAATCTGATCAGCGGCATGCTTTCACTGCTTGAAGACAAGATCAACGATATTTTCCACACGCAAATCGAGCTGTGGAAACTGCTGCCTTCGCTCTATCAGGGTTCCTTCCGCCTGGGCGCTCCCGACACCTCCGGCAACGGCGAAATGCTCGCCCACGCCATTGTGCTGTCTGTCGTGTTCATTGCTATATACAACGCGGCAGGCGCATATCTGATAACCAAGAGAGACGTGAAATAATCATCTATTGTTTTGTCCAACTCCCAATCTATAATAAACACAAGGCATTGACTTTATATACAATAAGTGGTAAAATACAGTTAATAACCATTTATCAGAGGTCCGGCACAATGACGAATTCTTTGACCGGACCTTTTGAGGAAGGAGAACCCATGAAAGCTAAATTTTCCGATTATCTGAATGGCATTAAGCCCGGACTTGAGGAAATGATTCGCATTTTACGGAAGGATTACGATTATGTAAGCGTCCTTGCCACAGATTCACAGGGACTTGCAGTAAGAATTTCCCAGCGTTCGAAAAGCGTTTCGGGCGAAACGATGACCACCGAACGCGGTATTGTCGTACGTGTCTGCAAAAACGGGCAGTATGCCGAATACGCGTTCAACAAATTCGATCCCGCCTCCCCCGAAAAGGTGGCAGCGGAGATTCAGGGTGCATTGGAGGCACAGCTTGTCATGCTCAAACTGGCAGGCGTAAAATCCTATGTCACTCCCCTGCTCCCCGACGAGGAACAGACTCTGTTTGTTGAGAAGGAAACCCGGCAGCTTCCCGAGACCGCCGACGTCAAGTCTTTGGTTGATAAACTCGGCACTATATCCGACAGAGGAATGACCAAAAATGAACATGCCATTGAGTGCATTGTTTCCGCCCAATCGACACACATCTGCAAGATGTTCCTCACAGAAAAACGCGATCTCTGCCAGAGCTACGTCTACAGCGAAGGTTCTATCTTTCTGGTTGTCAACAGAGAGGGGAACACGCAGGTGGCATACGAGAGCGTTTCCGGACTCTGCGGACCGGAACTTTTTGACGGTCTTGAAGCCAAAATCGACAAGGCTGCCGCAACCGCCGCAGAGCTTCTCGACGCTGAACGAATCGAACCCGGTGAATACGACATAATCGCTTCACCCGAAGTAACCGGTCTGATAGCCCACGAAGCCTTCGGACACGGTGTGGAAATGGATATGTTTGTAAAGAACCGCGCGCTCGGAGCCGAATACATCGGCAAGCGTGTCGGCAGCGACAAATGCACCATGCACGAGGGCGCGCTCTGCGCCGAGAATGTGACCTCCTACGCATTTGACGACGAGGGCACTCTCGCGGGCGACGTGACCGAAATCGACCACGGCATTCTCAAAACCGGCATATGTGACGCACTCAGCGCACTCAGACTCGGCGTTGCTCCCACAGGCAACGGCAAACGCGAGAATTTTGAGCACAAGGTATACACCCGCATGACCAACACCATGTTCGACTCCGGCACAGACAGCTTAGAGGATATGATTGCGTCAATCAAACACGGCTATCTCCTGGAAGGCATGGAAAGCGGCATGGAGGATCCAAAGCACTGGGGCATTCAGTGCATAATCAAAATGGGACGTGAAATCAAGGACGGCAAGCTGACCAGCAAAGTAGTCGCTCCGATTATTATGACAGGCTATGTACCCGACCTGCTGGGCGGCATCTCGATGCTGTCTCCCCACCGTGAGGTATTCGGCTCCGGAGGCTGCGGCAAGGGCTACAAGGAATGGGTCAAGGTCGCCGACGGCGGTCCCTATCTTAAAACGAAAGCGAGGCTTGGATAATGCTGGATAGACTTGTTGAACTGCTGAAATCACGCGGCGTTTACGGATGGGAAATCAGCGATGAAAAAATGAACGGCTGGGAATTTTACTTCATTCGCCACGAGCTCGATCAGCACCGCGCCAAGAATGTTGAACACATAAATGTCAAGGTGTATCAGATTACTGACAACGGTGAGTCCGTTGGTTTTGCCTCTGCCGAGATAGCTCCGACTGCTTCGGAGCAGGATATGGAGAAATTGGTGGATGATCTTGCCTACCGCGCCACACTGGTCAGGAACCGTCCCTTTACGCTCACTCCGCCCGCCGAGGAATCTTCCTCCGACGGCAAGGCTTCGGATATTGCCGATATTTCAGCCGATTTTATACGAACCATGTCAGAACTGCCCGAAACGGCTGGCGAGGACGTGAACAGCTATGAAATATTTGTCTCCGATATATCTCACAGACTTATCACTTCGACCGGTATCGACGCGACCGAACATTATCCTTCGAGCATGATTGAGGTTGTGGTCAATGCTCGCAGAGACGGACACGAAATCGAACTTTACCGGAAATATGACAGCGGCACCTGCGACGCGGCGGGACTTAAACGCGATCTGGAAAAAACCATGAACTACGGCAGAGACAGATTGATCACCCAGCCCACGCCGGTCAACGGAAAATTCGACGTGCTTTTCTCCGGCTCTGACTCCTGCGAGATATACAACTATTTCGTCGATCGGATGAGCGCCGGAATGATTTACCGCAAAATGAGCGATTACGAAATAGACAAGCCGATCTGCGGCGAGTTTTCTGGCGACAGGGTCACTGTCAAGGCACTGCGCGAACTGCTAAATTCTTCCGATAATCACGCCTTTGACGGCGAGGGCGCGGTAATCAGAGATACAACGCTCATTGAAAACGGCGTGGCAAAACACTTTGTCGGCGGCAGAATGTTCTCCTGTTATCTTGGACTGGAGAATTCATTCACGCCCACCAATATTGAAGTAACAGGCGGCACCCACAGCGAGGAAGAACTTCGCTCGGGAAAATATCTCGAAATCGTGGAGTTTTCCGATTTCCAGGTGGATTCCATGACGGGAGATATCTTCGGCGAGATACGCCTTGCGTACCTTCACGACGGCGAAAAGACCGTTCCCGTATCGGGCGGCTCTATTTCCGGCTCCATGAACGACTTTGTCGGCAACATGCTCATGAGTACCGGAAGCGCACAGTACAACAGCATGAAAATACCCGCTCTCACGCTCCTGCGCGGTGTTACCGTCACCGGCGCGGAAAATTGATTCTTTGGAGTAAAATATGAGCCTGTTCAGAATCTCCGCACACGCAAAGAATCCGGACAGGCTCTGAAAAAATGACCGGCAGTGGATTTTTAAATCACCCTGCCGGTCATATCTTTTTTGTCAATATATCAGAACAGCTTGCCTTTTTTCTTCTTGCCGAGCTTTGATACGTCGCCGCCCATGCTCTTTTCAAGCTGCAATATCAGTTCGCGCTGTTCGGAAGTAATGTTCTTCGGCACAGCAACGGTAAAATGA
>ONWI01000250.1 GCA_900321515.1 uncultured Eubacteriales bacterium
CACCGCACTGATGTTCATTCCGGCCCGCACGCCCTTCAACTATTACAGCAAGGATTACGAGAAGGGCTTGCAGCTCTACAGCAACGGCGTTATGATTATGGAGAAGTGCGCCGACCTGCTGCCGGATTACTTCAGCTTTGTCAAGGGACTTGTGGATTCTCCCGATCTGTCGCTTAACATCAGCCGTGAAATGCTTCAGCACGACCGCCAGCTCAAATCCATTGCACAGAGTCTCGAAAAGAAGATTAAATCCGAACTGCTCAATATGCAGAAGAATGACCGCGAGAAGTACGAGCAGTTCTTCAAGAATTTCGGTATGCAGATCAAGTTCGGTATTTACAGCTCCTACGGCATGAAGAAGGATCTGCTGCAAGACCTGCTGGTGTACTATTCTTCCTCCGAGAAGAAGCCGGTCACGCTGGAGGAATATGTAGGCAGAATGCGCGAGAGCCAGAAGTACATCTATTACGCGTGCGGCGAATCCGCCGCGAAGCTGGATATGCTGCCCCAGACCGAAATGCTGCGCGACAAGGGTTACGAGATACTTTATCTCACGGATGAGATAGACGAATTTGCCCTCAAGACAATGCGCGATTACAAGGAGAAGGAATTCCGCTCTGTATCAGACGCCGAGCTTGACATTGAGGACGACGCCGAGAAGGAAGAAGTCAAGAAAACAGCCGAAGACAACAAGAGTCTCTTTGAATTCATGAAGGAGCATTTAGGCGAAAACGTGAAGGAAGTCCGCCTCTCCACACGCCTCAAGACACATCCTGTATGCCTGACCTCCGACGGCGGCATTTCGCTCGAAATGGAAAAGGTGCTTAACGCGATGCCCACCAATACCGAGAAGGTCAAGGCTGCCAGAGTGCTGGAAATCAACGCCAATCACCCGATATTCGCCGCGCTTACCAAAGCATATGCCGAGGATAAGGAGAAGGCTGCCAAGCTGACCGACGTGCTGTTTGCTCAGGCTTCGCTGATTGAAGGAATCGGAGTTGACGACCCGGTTGCCTACGCCAACGCCGTCTGCTCGCTTATCACCGACTGATTGCGTTCTCCGAAACAGAATATGATAGTCGCCCGTCCGCTGAAATCAAAAATTCGGCGGGCGGGTTTTTGCGCGGCAAAAATCTTAATAATTTCCGGGTTGCTATTGCGGATTGTCTTTGATATAATAACCTGAAAAGAACAGCGAAAAAGGAAGTAACAGAAAAAAATGCAGAACGAAAAGAAGTACAGCGGGAATAGCGTCAAGGCGGAGCTGGGCGCGTTCTGTTCACGTCTGTGGAAGAAATATCTCAGATTCTACCGCCGCAACCGCATTCGCGGAATAGGCACGGTGGGACTTGCGTTAATTGTACCGGTCAGCATGGTTCTTGCCTACAAACGCTCAAGAATAAATTACGTCGAGGTTATTTCCTCGTGGTTCAAGAGCAGCAACAGTGTTGTCGATGTTGACGACGTTTCCTCGGAGGAACCCGAGAGCGGTTTTAATGTGATAGTAAAATACACCTACGGCACTATATGTTCGGAACCGAATTTCAAGAAGAAAGTTCAGAATACCGTCACCAAAGGACAGAAATTTGAAGTGCTCGAGACCAGCGGTGATTTTTATCGCATAGAATACCTTCAGAACAGATTCGGCTGGATAGACAAGTATTTTGTGGATAAAGAGGGACAGGAAGAGCCGAAGGTCATAGATCCACACAATCCTGTGGAAATCAAGGGCAATACCGCGACGGCGCTCAAAAAGATATGTCAGGATTACAGCGCAATGGGTGTAGGAGTTGCCGTAATCAAGGACGGCAAGGTGTCGTATACCTATACATACGGCTACGCGAATAAGTCCCTGCATAAGAAGATAAACGCCGACACCAAATTCCGTCCCGCGTCACTCTCCAAGATTATTTCCACTCTGTCCACAATGACTCTCGTGGACGCGGGAAGGATTGACCTGGACCGCAACGTAGAGGATTATTTCGGTTTCCGCTTCCGCAATCCGCTGTATCCCGAGGTGGAGATAACCCCAAGAATGCTGCTCAATCATTCGTCATCTCTCGGCGATGAATATATAATTTATACCGGCAGCAACGCCGGCACGAGACTGAAAGACCTTGTGGTTGACTTAAAGAGCTACAATAACCAGAAGCCGGGCAAGGAGTTTTCATACAGCAACTCCGGATTCGGCATAGTGGGTTCACTCGATGAGGTGGTGACCAACCTGCATTATATCTACTTCACGGACTCGGTGCTCTTTGACCGGCTCGGACTCGACGCGGCGTTCGGCGGGCAGAGTCTGAATGACAAGAACAATGTCGCCGAGTGCTACAAGGTTGGTAAGATAGCCCGTTCCCGCGGTGTTCTCGTCAAGGACAGACTGATCAGGGCGCCGGGAGACACATACATTCTCGCGCAGGGAAGTCTGCTCATCAGTCCGAAGGATTACGCAAAACTTGTCACCATATTTATCAATGACGGAATGTACGGCAACATCAGGGTGCTTTCAAAAGAGGCTGTCAAGGAGGTCGAGAAGGAATATCTCAAGGATGACAAGTTCCGCTACTGCCTCGGATTCAAGAAAAGCACCAATTATGTGCCGGGGCACGATATGTATTACCACGGCGGCAACGCCTACGGCGTTTACGCGAGCGTCTGCTACGACGAAAAGCAGAAGAGCGGCGTTGTCGTAATGACCAGCGGCGCATGGGGCAGTTTTGACGACAATCATTTCTATAAGGTCTGCCAGAAGCTGACCCAGCAATGCTATGCTGATCTTATAGACAATCATTAAAAAAGGCTTCGCTGCGGAATAATTCTGAAAAGAATTTCCATGGCGGAGCCTCTTTATTTATTTAATTCGGCAGTTCTACCGTAATGGAGAGCATGTTTCCGTCAAGGGAGGCGTATGCCCTGCCGTTCATTTGTTCCGCCAGCAGCCGGACGATGGAAAGTCCCAGCCCCGTGGACTTGCGTCTGGACTTTTCCGCGGTGTAGAAGCGATCGAACAGTCTTTCGGGCTGAAGGGAGGACGGATTTAGAACGGGGTTTGAAATAGTCAGCCTTGCCAATTCTTCTGATTCGCTCACATCAACATTGATGTCTCCCGCCGAGTGGTGAATGCAGTTGCGCACGAGATTTTGTATGATACGCACAGTCTTTTCGCGGTCGGCTGTCACAAGCACCCTGCTGAATTGCCCTATATGCACTTCGATGTTCTTTTCTTCGAGCTGCGGCACTGCGGCGGCAATGCATTCGGCGGTCTCATCGGTCAGGCAGAAGCGTTCGTAATTCATATCGGAGTCGTTGCTGAGCAGGTAGGAATATTCAAAGAAATGCTCGATCAGATCTCCGAGTTCATTTGCGTGCTTCCGGATGACATTCAGCCGCTTCCGCTGGGCTTCGGTTGGTTCTTCCCGCTCCAGAAGCTGCAAAAAGCCTTTGATGGAGGTCAGCGGTGTGCGAAGATCATGGGAAATATTGGCGATCGTCTCGCGGAACTGTTTTTCCTCACGTTCGAGGATCTGTTTTGCCTGATCGTCCTGCATAAAGCACTTGTTCATTTCGGAGGCAAGACGGGAAACCGAGCGGTCAAGCAGCGTTACATGCAGATAG
>ONWI01000012.1 GCA_900321515.1 uncultured Eubacteriales bacterium
CAAAGAGGGAGGCAATATCCGGCTCCCTCTTTGAGGGAGCTGTCAGCGAAGCTGACTGAGGGAGTGCTTAAGTTGTGGATAGTGATGAGAAAAATAATAAATAAGCCGGCTCCGGAATGTTCCGAAGCCGGTTGATTATTTTTCGTAGATTTCGCAGAAGTTGTTGAGCCGTTTGAATACGCGTTCGTTGCGTTCGACGCTGCAGCCGGACACGATAAAAATCAGGGCGAGACCGGTCTGAATGCCGAGAATCGGCACATCCGTAACTCCGTGAATCAGAGTGGCAAGTCCTGCGACCATAATCAGGCTGCGAATCTGACTGTAAATCACGCAGAACTGCGGCTTATTGAGAACCTTGATGATTCTGCCGATCATGGCGCTGAAGTAGGCGAGCCCGGCAACGCCGAAGTCCAGCATGAGGTTCAGGATAATATTGTGGGAATGCCAGCGGACGCGTTTGGCGTGAGTGCGGATGCAGATTTCGCGGTAGGCGTCCATGCCGTAGCCGAAAACGGGTCTTTGCCTGATCCAGTGAATTGCGTCGCCCCAGATTTTGGAGCGCTTGTCAACGTCGTAATTGATGATATTGGAGGCGAGTCTCCCCGAGAACATAGGCACGAGCAGGATCAGAATGACAAGCGACACGGTGATCAGCATAGTAACGACCACCCACTTGACGTTGTGCTTGTAATGGACGGCATAGAAGAGCAGCGCCGCGCCGAGGGCAGCCCAAGCGGTGCGGCAGTCGCAGAGCAGGATGCTGCCGAGATTGGCGAAGAGTATCACCAGATACCACGGGGAATGGCGTTTTTCAAAACGGTAAAGCGCCATCAGGACAAACAGTTCAATCATGTAGCCGTAGAAATTGGGATTCCAGAAGACCGACGATGTCCGCCCGAGAACGATGAAGATTTTAATGTCAAAGAGCCAGTACAACAATCTGTCGGCGACTCCGACAGCCATTGCCGCCATACTGAGGAGGAGCATCAGGTCGATTATGTTGTTGTAAAAGCGCACGCGCATGACGGTGAAAAGGTAGAGCATGAAAACCAGCATAAGCCATATCACCGCGCCGCCGAAGATACCGAGCCAGTTGCGGAAAAGCAGGGCGGGGAAGATTAGTATAGGGATAGCCGCGTAAATATAACCCGAGGATGAGACCGCCGTCATTCTCCTGCGGACTTCGGAGGAAAAGAGGGCGCGCAGAATAGCGAAGAGCGACGGAACGGCAACCAGAAAATACGGAAGAAAGAGCGCAATTGCACAGACCGTGATAATTTTCTCGTCGGTAGTGAAATCAGACCATCGCTGCAAAGCCCTTCCGAATTTGTATTTAATTTTCGCAGTCAAGCCGAGATCTACTCCTTTTGTAAAAGATAGATAGGAAAAAGGTTTGACAATACAGTCATAGTAATTATAGCATAGATTTTTCCCGCTATCAACTGTATTTTTAATAATTTATCATATTTTTAGGATCAAATCCAAAAAACAAAGAAGCAGCCGAAGCGCTGCAATAATCGCAACGGCTTCGGCTGCAATGATTCGGATTATCCCACTGCTTCCACGGATGAGGTTGTGGTCTTTTTAGAGGACTTTTCGGTTGTCTTGGACGATTCGGTAGTTGATTCGGTGGTTGCATCGGTCGAGGCAGTGGTGGTGGTGGTGTAGAACGAACTGGAATCGGCAAGCAGCGCGGTGAATGATCTGGTCATGGAGCCGCCTCCGTGTATCGGACATATCGGGAGCGAGGAGTTCCTTGAATAGTAGCCCGTGGCGGTGGAACCGCAGTTGCCGCTGGCGTAGCCGCCGGTAACGGTGCAATAGGACCTTGCCACGACGTTCCTGCTGAGGTTGAAGCGCTTGGAAGGCATACCCTTGTGAGCCGCGCGCATGACGTAAGTCCAGGCCTGCATAGCATAGTTGGCGGTGTATTCCAGACGCTTGTTGTCCGCATAACCGAACCAGCACGCGCCGACATAATAGGGAGTGCCGCCGCAGAAGTAACGGTCCTTGACGTCGCTGGTGGTACCGGTCTTGCCGAAGGTATCAAATCCGCTGATTTTGGCGCTTCGGGCGGTACCGCCTCCGCCGTAGACAGGGGCGAGGAGCATCCGGTTCATGATGGAAGCCGCGTCCTCGTTCATGACTCTGACGCCGCGGGCGGTGGTGTTTTCCAGCACGGTGTTGCCCTGCTGATCCGTGACCAGCGAGTAGGTTGCGGGGGTATAGTATATGCCTCCGCTGCCGAACATGACGTAAGCCGAAGCCATTTCAAGCACCGTTACGCCGTCGGTCAGAGCGCCGACCGACATAGGCGCGAGGTTGTTGTCCTTGTCGTTGAGCTTGATGGAGAGTCTCTCGGTGAGGAACTTGAAGCTCTCCTGCGGGGTCAGATAACGGACTATTCTTGCGGCAACGCAGTTGGCGGAGATTTCAAGGCCCTTGACGACCGGAATATTGCCTCTGTAGCGGCGGCTGTCGTTTCTCGGCCATTTGATGGTCCTGCCGTTGTCCCTGATGGTCATCTGCTCGTCGGTGACGGGGGTGGAAAATTCTATGACACCCTTTTCCACAGCCAGACCGTAAGCGCTGAGCGGCTTGATTGCCGAACCGGGCTGACGGCGCGACTGCGAGGCGTGGTTCTGGATACGGTTGGCGTTCTTGTCGCCGCGCGCGCCGACAATTGCCTTGACCTCGCCGTTGTAATTGAGTATGGCGATGGCGCACTGAGGCTGGACCGAACGCGGGAATTTGCGCCAGTAGCTTGTGTTGTTGCCGGTCTTGTTCTTGAAGATAGCCTCAGCCTTTTCCTGAAGGTCGATATCGACGTTGGCGTAGATATTGAAACCGCCGTTGTACATCTGGAAACGGGCTTCGCTCTCGGTCAGACCGTTGCGCTTCTGGAGGTCCTTGACGATGTCGGTGAAGATCTGCTCGGTGTACCAGCTCCAGTATTTTGTGGCGGAATTCTGATTCTTCGCGGCGAAGTTGAGTCTTGAAAGATAATCGTCATTGCGGGCTTCCTCGTATTCCTTTTTGGAGATGAAGCCGTTCTCATACATTTTTTTCAGAACGTAACGCTGACGCTTCTGATTTTCCTCCGGGTGATAGAAGGGGTTGTATTTGGAGGGGTACTTGGTGATGCCGACAATCGCGGCGGATTCGGAAAGGGAGAGATCCTTGGCGTTCTTGCCGAAATAGGTCTGGGACGCGGTCTGGATGCCGTTGCAGCCGTTGCCCAGCGCAATGACGTTGAGGTAGGCCTCAAGCACCTGCTGCTTGGTGTATTTTTTCTCCAGCTCAAGCGCCTTGAAAATTTCCTTGAGCTTACGGTTGACGCTGTGGGCGTCCTCCTGCGTGACGTTCTTGATAAGCTGCTGTGTAATGGTCGAGCCGCCGCGGTCGTTCTTGGAAAGACCGAGGAACATATTGGCAAAAGCGAATGTGGTGCTCTTCCAGTCCACGCCGTGATGCTTCCAGAAGCGCTCGTCCTCAACGGCGACAGCCGCCGACTTGGTATAATCGGTCATATCGTCGTAATCGACCCATTCGCGGTTTTCGGTGCCGTGCATGGTCTCGTACTTGATCATGTTCTGATCGCTGTCGTAGGCGAAAATGGTGGTGGTGTAATTGAGTTTGAGCTGGGTGAGATCGATGTCGCTCACGCTTTTGTCGAGAAATGCCAGCACATAGATCATAGCCGTAGCGCCGACAATGCAGCCGGTGATCACCATGATGAGCAAGAGGGTGGCAAATGTCTTGGCGATGTATCCGCCCGAATGCAGCAGAACCTGCGCCCACACCGGCCTTCCCGACCTGGACGGCCTTGCGGACCTGTCGGGAGAATAATTCCTTGCTCCGGCGCGGCGAGTGCCTGCCGACTTGGAAGAACCGCTCCTGATGCCGGCGGACGCCTTGCTGACGCCGTCCTTGACCTTTCTGGAGAAACTGTCAAACGAATCCTGAAATCCCATATAAAATATCGCCTCCCGGGTGATTTGGGAAAAATGGGTTATTATCCAGATAATTATAACACATTATTCCGTGAGTTGCACGCAATTATCAAATATTTAATAATTTTGTTACTATTGACAATCTTACATAATTATACAGTAATATTTTTGATTAATCAATCAAAAATATGTAAAATTATTATTATGGCAGCGGAGCGACGCAAAAGAAAAATAGCGGAGAGCGGCTTGTCAGTGAGCCGGCTCTCCGCCATATGAGATATTCCGTAAAGTGCCGACCGGGAAAAAAGCCTTACTTTACGCTGTTTTCATAGGATTCGATCATCTTTTTCACCATCTGACCGCCGATGCTGCCAGCCTCGCGGGAGGTGAGATGACCGTTGTAGCCCTGCTTGAGGTTAACGCCGACTTCGTTGGCGGCTTCCATCTTGAATCTGTCGAGGGCTTCTCTTGCCTCGGGGACAACTATTCTGTTGCTTGATTTGTTGGACATAATACAACAGCACTCCTTTGATTAATATCTGAATGATCTTATCCGTGCGCCGCAGTATTATTTTGCGTCGGAAAAAACGAATATATTAATGGAATTTTTTGTGATGAAGGATTGATGACGTCAGTTGAATTTGAGCAGGACATAGAGCTTGGGATATTCCCAGACCAAAAGCTGAATCAGCAGCAGCGCGCCGACCACGCACCATTGCCGGAGGGAGAGGGCGGCAAATCCGGTAAGCGCGGCGACCCACGGGAGCGCAATCATGAGGGCGATCGCGGCTGCGGTGAAAAGAATGCCCAGCAGCAGCTTGTAATTGCGGAAGATACCGGCGCATGCCAGAGGCTTTTCGGAGCGGGTGCAGAAGGCGTGCAGGAGCAGACTGAGGCTCATGGCGGCGAACGCCATCGTCACGCCGGTTCTTTGACCGCATTTGTCAGGGAGGAAATACCCGTTTCCGATCATATAGGCGATAACGGAATTGAAAACTATGTATATGCTTGCCAGCCAGACGCGGTAGCTTTCAAATCTGCCGATAAGAATGCCTGTATTTTCGTCAGGCATTTTTTTCATGATATCCCTGTCGGCGGGTTCGTCGGCGAAGCAGGGCTGCACGAAGAGGAAGAGCATGAGATTGAGCAGCGCGAGCGGGAGCAGCGAGAGGATTATCTCGTGGAATATCAGTCCGCCGGCGACAATCAGCAGAGTTTCGGCGATGGCGCAGGTAATGCTGAATTCGGTGAGATTTCTCAGATTTTTCCTGATGCGCCTGCCATGCCTTATCATGGAGGAGAGGCTGACGAAGCTGCTGTCGGCAAGCGTGATGTCGGCGGCGTCAGCGGCGACGTCGGTGGCGGTGGATTCCGCCGAACAGCTCACGTCGGCGCGGTGAAGGGCGGGAGCGTCGGTCATACCGCCGGCGGTCATGAGCACGCAGGCGCCCCTGGACTGCCAGCTTCTGATAATGCGCACCTTGTCCTCCGGGGTGATGCGGGCAAAGACGGAATATTTTTCAATATCATTGGCGAGCGTTTCGTCGGACATTCCGGCAAGCATGTCGCCGGTGAGGACGCTTCCGCCGTCGGGCAGAATATTCAGCCTGCGGGCGAGCGAAGCGGCGGTTTCGGGGTGATCGCCGGTAATCATCACGGTGCGGATGCCGGCGTCGTTGCAGACGTTCACAGCGTCGCCCGCTTCATCGCGGCAGGCGTCGGCGAAGCCGAGCAGTCCGATGAAGGACAGGTCGTGTTCCACGCTTTCGGGAGTGATTTTGGGTGGGAGCTGATCGAGCGTCTGCACGGCGACGGCGATAACGGTGAGTCCTTCGGCGAACATTTCGCCCGCGCGGCGTTCAATCTCGTCGCGGTCCACATCGAGGCATCTGGAGATGAGCGTTTCGGGAGCGCCCTTGGTGACCGACATAAATACGCCGTTCACGTTGTAGATAACCGTCATCATCCTGCGCGAACCGTCGAAGGGTATTTCGGAGTGGCGGGGATAATCCCTGAGCAGCTCCAGGATATCGCCGCCGTTGCCGGAGTATGCGCTGACAATGGCGGCGTCGATGCCGTCGCGGGAAACCGTGTCGTTTTCGGCGTCGGAATCCGCGCTGAATTTGTGGTCGCAGCAGAGCGCGCTGCAGCGCATCAGATATTTCATATCGTCCGACCAGAAGCCCTCGCTGACATTGATGGAGGAATCTCCGGCGGGCCATGCCCTGACGAGTCTGAGGCTGTTGTGGGTGAGGGTGCCGGATTTGTCGGTGCAGATCACGGAGGTGCAGCCGATGATCTCGGTCTTTTTGAAGCGGTGCAGCATAAAACCGTCCCTGCGGAGGGCGGCAATGCCCTTGGCGATGGAGCGCATCACGTTCTGTGGGAGACCGATGGGGACTGTGCAGAGCATCAGGGTCAGGAAAAACACGATACCGTCAAAGACGGCGCTTCCTCCGGAATGTCCCTGACCCGCTCTCAGATAGTCGGGGATAACCTCGAAGTTTTCGGTGACGAAGCGCCTTATGCCGTCGGAGGTGATTCTGACGGAGCTGATGTCAAGTCCGAGGGCGTAAATGGAAAGCACGGAAATCAGAGTGCAAAGCACCAGCCAGATTCCGAATGATCGGATGCTTCCGGCGTTTTTGACCAGCGGTGTGCGGTTGCTGATGAATTTCTGACGTCTGCCGTGCTTTTTGGCGATCATGGTGCGCGAACCGGTTTCGGTGACGATCATGACGGCGCGTCCCGTGACCGCGACTGTGCCGGCATAAGCCATATTGCGGCGCTGAGAGAGAGGCGTATCCTCAGGCAGCACCGCGCCGGAATCCTTGAGGGCGGGGGTGTCGTCGCCGGTGAGCACGCGTTCGTCGCACATGAACGAACGGGTGATGAGCAGTCTGCCGTCCGCCGGGATGATATCGCCCACTTCGATCTGGATGATGTCGCCGGGGACGAGCTCTTCGGTGAGAATCTCCTTGATGAGCCCGTTGCGTCTGACGCGGACGAATTTGAGGGCGCTGCGTTTGATGTCGGCAATGGTGCTGTTGGCGGAAAGTTCCCTCGCGGAGCGCACTGTGTCGATGATGACGGTGATGAGCATGAGCGCTCCGGCGTATGCCAGGTTGAAGACCAGAGACGGCATATCCGCTGTGCCGGCGCGGTAATGGAGCATATTGACCGCGACGGAAACGGCGGAGAATACGATCAGAATCAGGCTGAGAGGGGAGAGCAGTTTCCCCGTAAAAACAGCCAGTCCGGATCTTTTTTTGGCGGTGACCACGGTATTCACTCCGAAAGCGGCTCTGCGGACACCGGCGTTGAGGTCAGTGAGTCCCTTTTTGGGTTGAGAATCAAGTTCCTTGGCGACCTGCTCCTTTTCAGCGTTGTGCCATACCATAATGACGAAGGCTCCTTTATATCAGAAATTAATTCAGCATACCTGCATAATAATCTATATTCTATCAAAGTATTTGAAATATTTCAAGTGTCTGAGAAAATATATTATCCGGCGGGGGAAGGATATCGCCCGGTTTTGGGAAAAAGCGGCTCGGAGTGCCTTGACACTGTCATATTGTACTAAAATCTGAATTATTTATTGTGGAATGTTCTGACACTAATTGTTTGACAAAATAATTACAAATGTGTTATAATTCATTCGTTAACTGTAATTCTTTCGTAATTTCCGGAGGACAAGTTTGATATGAAGAAAAGAATTATCTCGTTTGCGATTATCATCACAATGCTGATAGGCGTATTCGCCGCACCCTGCGCAGGCGCGTCCGAAGTGCGGGCGGCGTCCTACAGCAACGCCGGCGCGCTTGCGCCGGTTGTATACAGGACCGGCAGATACCGGACGCTCGACCGGCTGAAGATTTACGCTTCATCGGACGGAAATAACGACTCCGGCACGAGCATTCCCGAAAACGTCCCGGTCAACGTCACCGCGGTGAGCGGCGCATACGGCAGGACAACCTACGGCGGCAGGACCGGCTGGATTGATCTGAGCTATGCGTATAATTCATCCAACGCGGTCAACGTCGGGGAAAGGCTGGACATGCTGCGCAGCAAATTCCCGTCGGGCAAGTACTGGAACAGGACTGAGGACGGCGTGAACAATCCCGACGGATATACGGATCAGCCCTGCGAGGACGGCCACAGCGACAAGCGCTGCAATCAGTTTGACGGCACAGGACAGTGCCACGGTTTTGCCATCAAACTGGGCTGCGATCTCTTCGGAATCCACGCCTCATGCTGGGAACGGCACTATGATCTGAGCAAGGTCAGGGCAGGCGATCTGATCCGCTACCGCGGCCGCCACACGGTCATGATAACCGGCGTATACAGCACCTATTTCACCGTAGCGGACTGCAACTGGATGTACCACTGCAATATCGAGTGGGACCGCAAGATGCAGAAGTCATATATTTCGTTCGACAGGAGCAACAAGAACGACGGAATCTATCACTGTCCCGCAAACGGCGGCTATATATTCGGAAACTGCGTAAATTCTTCCGCAGCGGTGACAACCGCCGCGACCACCACGACCACCAAGGCGAAGACCGTCGCGACGACCACGACCACCAAACCGAAGACCGCCGCGACGACAACGACCACCAAGGCAAAGGGTACCACGACGACCACCGCGGCGCCGACAGGCTGCTTAGCCGCAACGGTAACGATGGTCGGCACGAATAAATATGTGCTTACGACGACACTGTCGGAACAGGGCAGCAGCACGGCAGTGCTTGCCAGGACGAAAAATGAAATCTACACTGCCAAGGGCGTCACCAAGAACGGCAAGACGTCGTTTACATTCAACGCGCCGGCGGGGAAATACAAGGAGCTTGTCATAATCGTTGACGGCTGCGAGGAATACTGCTTAGACGACTTTGTTCTGGGCAAGAGCAGCCTTCCGGTCAAGGTGACGGTGAAAAAGGTAGCCAATTCGCCCGAATCGGCGTTATCCGGAGTCAAGATCACCAAGCAGCCTGCGAACGTATCTGTGAAGTGCGGCGAGAAGGCGACATTCACGGTCAAGGCGAGCGGCACGGGTCTGAAGTATCAGTGGTACTACAGGAAGGCGGGCGCGTCTGACTGGAATCTGTGGAAGGGGCGTGTGGCGTCGTCCTTCACGGTAGCCTCCAACAACACATGGAACAAAATGCAGGTCCGCTGCCGGATAACCGACGCGAAGGGCAAAGCCGTCACCTCGACGGCGGCGACAGTAACGCTGATGACAAAGATAACCGCCCAGCCCGCGGACGTCAGGGTCAAGCCGGGCGAGAAGGCGACATTCACTGTCAGGGCGGCGGGCGCCGGACTGAAGTACCAGTGGTACTACAAAAAATCCGGGGCGGCAAAATGGTCGGTGTGGAAGGGCCGCGTAGCGCCCTCCTTCACGGTAGCCTCAAACGACAGCTGGAACGGAATGCAGGTCTGCTGTGTGATAACCGACGCGAACGGCAGCACAGTCAGGTCCGGCACGGCAAAGATAACACTACTCTGATTGAGGAGCGGAAGCAATGGAATGGCGAGACCGTCAGGGCAATCACATAAGCGACGGAGACGAAGAGGGCAGCGCCCTTCGTTTCCTGTATGAAACGGCACCGGGGAACATCCTGCTCAGGCTGATGATAAGGAAGCCCGTATCGGACTTTGTGGGATGGTTCATGCAGCGGAGGATATCCGCGCTGATGATACAATCATTTCTGAAAAAGAGCAATATCGACATGAGCGAATACGAAAACAGGAAATTCGTATCGTTCAACGATTTTTTCACACGCAGGATACTGCCCGGGCGGCGTCCGATAGACGGCACGCCCGAGCGGTTCATATCGCCCTGCGACTGCAAGCTGACTGTATACCGGATAAGCGGAGATTCGAGGTTCAGCATCAAGGGCGGGTGTTACACTCCGGAGCAGCTACTCCGGAACAGGGCGCTTGCGGAGGCCTACACCGGAGGGATACTGCTTGTATTCCGGCTGACGGTGGACGATTATCACAGATATTGCTATCCCGACAGCGGCACAAAGGAAGGCAACGTACACATTCAGGGTGTATATCACACGGTAAATCCCATCGCGTTCAGGAAGCACGCGGTATTCAGGGAAAACACGCGGGAATACACCGTGCTTCACAGCGACAATTTTGACGATCTGGTGATAATGGAGGTCGGAGCGACGCTGGTGGGCAGGATCTCCAATCTCCACGGCGCGCGCCGGGTGAGCCGGGGCGAGGAGAAGGGACATTTCGACTTCGGCGGCAGCACGATCGTCGTGCTGGTCAAGCCGGATGTGCTGCGGGTAGACGACGATATAATGAGGAACAATTCCGAGGGCTGCGAGACCGTGGTGAAGTACGGCGAGAGCATCGGAGAGAGAATCAGAAGAAATTAATCGCCGCGGCCTGCGTCGACAAATCCTTCGCCGAGGATATAAGCGATGAGCGCGCCGCCGGACATAATCAGGGCGGTAACCTGAGCGGCGGAGCTGTGGGCAGCGCCGAAGGCAAGCATAATGGGGGAGACAAAACCGGCGGCAGCCGCCCAGAATTTTCTGCTGCTGAGCTTGAGTTTCCAGTCAATTTTCAAAATAAATCAGTTTCTCCTTTCGAGGTCGTCAATTCTGTGATTGGCGACCTTGATTTTTTCTTCCTGAAGCGCCACGGTTTCCTCGAGCCTGTAGGTGCGTTCAATGACCTGGTTGTGTTTGTCCTGTTTTTTTTCGAGCTGTTCGATGCGGTAAGCGGTGAGCCTGCTATTGACGAAAATGCCGCCGAACGTGCCGAGAGCGCTGCCGAGCAGCGTAATGAGAGATACAAGAATTTCAGGTTCCGTTTTACGACACCGCCTTTTTGAGGGCGGCGCGGGTTTTGGGACCCACAATGCCGTCGGGGACGAGTTTCCTGCTCTTCTGGAATCTGAGCAGGGCGATTCTGGTGTGCGGGCCGAATCTGCCGTCAACGGCGAGCCCGGCGCCGGCAGCCCTGTTAAGAAGCCACTGGCACCACTTCACGCCCTCCCCGGAGGAACCGCGGCACAGAAGCGATTTCGGCTCGGAGTAGGGGCATCCGGGCAGTGGCGCGGGGGCGGGGCTTCCGAAGGACCTGACCGTGTTGCTGCCGGAGTCCTTCCAGAGAACGTGCCTGGGGCGGGTGTCGATGTGGGTGAAGCTGGCTGTCTCGTACCAGCCCACGCCGCCGCGGACGAAGGTTTCGGCGAACCGTGCGACATCGAGGCTTTTCACGCCCTGAACCACGATGTCGGCGGCTCTGCCCTTGGTGTGGTAAGAATTTTTGACTCCGCCGACGCGGGAATTGTGTTCCGGCGTGCGGTAGCCGGAATTGATATGCACGGGCATACCGAAGTGCTGCCGGATCTTTTCGAGATACTCTATGAGCAGCATATCGATCAATACCGTGTCGGCGCCGTCGTGTGAAGCGAATTCCTTCACCGTGAAATGCTCGGAGAGCCTTCTGGAACCGTCCTTTGCGAGACTGAATATCCGAACGTCGCTTTTGCTCATGCATTCACGCTCCTTTGCTGATCAAGTATTGCTGATAAGGTTGCCTGTGGTGTAGTCAATGCACATTGTATTTTTGGGATGGAGATAGTTGTCGGTGTTGCTGCCGATTCTGATGATGCGGATGGTATGGGTAAAAGTATCCACAAACACGGCGTTGAAGCAGTCGTAAGCGCGGGAAGCGCCCTCTGGCTTGTTAACGCCGGTGCGTCTGATATCGTTGCGGTAGCCGCCGCCGTAAATGGTGGCGCATTCCACAAGGATATTGAGTATGCCGTTGTCGGTCGTACCCACAACGTCCCAGTGCCAGTGTCCGCCGAGGTGACAGATGTGCGTGCCGCCGTCGTCCCTGAAAGACTTGATGGCGCTTTCAAAGCCGTTGGTTTCGATGAGATTGGCGCTGGGTCTGTCGATATCGTTGAATGTGCCGATAGTATGAGTGATGGGGGCGGTCTGGGTGTGGCTTGCGGTGATAACGGCCTTACCGCTGATTCTTGCGTCGTCGAGCAGGTTGGTAAGCCATGTGTGTTCGGCGCTGTCGGCGTAATACTGGTCGAGGACGATCAGACGGACATCGTCAAAATCCCTGTAATAATACATCACATCGTCGGAGGGCTGATTGACGCCCCAGTTGTCGATGTCGGCAAAAAGCAGACTTCTTGCGGCGGAAGGGTCGGGATTCTTTGTCACGCCGTCGGAGAGCAGGACGTCGTGATTGCCGAGGCAGTTGAGGACGGGCTTGTCGGTCTGAACGAGTCGGTAGAGATTGTTCACGGATTCGTTGTAATTGCCCTGATTGCTGGGGACGTAATCGCCGGTGTGCAGCGCGAAGGAGAAAAGGTTGGTGTGCTGATTGAGATAAGCGCCCAGGCGTTTCCATGAGATGAGCGTGCCGTGCACGTCGCTGAAATGGATGAAACCGAGGGCGGTTCCGGGCGGATCGTCCACGGAACCTCCCCGGAGCCGCGGCGCGCAGGACTGACTGGCGCTGTAGAGCAGATGTTCCCTGTCGCTGTTGAGTGAGGAGACGGATTGGTCCGGGATAGCGGCAAGCAGCTGGGTAACGGTTTCCTCGGTATTGGCGAGGCGACTGCTGTTGTCACAACCGACCCTGATCAGATTTCTGTCGGTAGCCATGCAGACGAATCGGGCATAGCGCCACGGAGGGTTGGTAGTGGGATTGACGACAGCGCCGGTCTCGGAGTAGGTACCGTATCTCAATATGAATTTTTTGTTTTTGTCATAGAGATAGCCGTTGACGCGGTTGGGGGCGATTGAACCGTCGATGTACATGGTTGACCCGGCGAGAGCGTCCCTGGAGATAAAACCGGAGCGGAGTCTTGAAGCGTCGGAGATTTCGGCGCCGGAGTTGTCGATTGAACCCGGCTCCCAGTTGAGTTCAACCGTCTCGATGCTTTCGATCTGAGATTTGAGCGAGAGGTCGTAGGATCTCGCAAGCACGGTCATGCTGACCTTGGGAATGGTCTGTTCGGCGGCGATGAAGCGTACAAAAGCCGCGTCGTCAGGGATATTGCCGATGACGCTGCTGACGGTGTAAGAAGTGCCGCGTCTGTAAGGGGATTTGTCGGCGTAGTAAAGCCAGCTGTTGACGCGTTCCGGACTGGAGAGTTCCTCCTG
>ONWI01000036.1 GCA_900321515.1 uncultured Eubacteriales bacterium
GGAATTCAATGAATTTGATTCAATAAAGATCGGTCTGGCTTCACCGGAACAGATCAGAAGCTGGTCGTATGGTGAGGTCACAAAGCCCGAAACGATCAATTACCGCACGCTCAAGCCTGAAAAGGACGGCCTTTACTGCGAAAGGATTTTCGGCCCTACCAAGGACTGGGAGTGTCACTGCGGCAAATACAAGAGAATAAAGTACAAGGGCAAGAAATGTGAAAAGTGCGGCGTGGAGATAACCCGTTCCAAGGTCCGCCGCGAGCGTATGGGCAGCATCGAGCTTGCCGCTCCTGTTTCGCATATCTGGTACTTCAAGGGAATCCCCTGCCGTATAGGCTTCATGCTTGACATAACGCCAAGGGCGCTCGAAAAAGTGCTTTACTTTGCCTCCTATATTGTCACGGATCCCGGCGACGTGCCGCGTCTGCAATACAAGCAGGTGCTCAACGAAAACGAATACAGCGAGCTGCGCGAAGCCTACGGCGACGATTTCAAGGCGGAGATGGGCGCTGAAGCCATTCAGAAGCTGCTCGCCGACATTGATCTCGATCAGCTTTCAAACGATCTCAAGTCAGAGCTTGAAACTGCTTCCGGACAGAAGAAGGTACGCCTTCTCAAAAGACTTGACGTTGTGGAAGCATTCCGTCTCTCCGGCAACCGTCCTGAGTGGATGATACTCAACGTCATTCCCGTCATTCCCCCTGACATCCGCCCGATGGTTCAGCTCGACGGCGGCAGATTCGCCACCAGCGACCTCAACGATCTCTACCGCAAGGTCATCAACCGCAACAACCGCCTTAAAAGACTGCTCGAACTTGGCGCTCCCGAAATAATCGTCCGCAACGAAAAGAGAATGCTCCAGGAATCCGTGGACGCTCTGATTGACAACGGACGCAGAGGCAGACCCGTCACGGGACCCAACAACCGCACACTGAAATCCCGTTCGGAAATGCTCAAGGGCAAACAGGGACGCTGCCGTCAGAATCTTCTCGGCAAGCGTGTTGACTACTCCGGACGTTCGGTTATCGTAGTCGGTCCTGAACTCAAAATGTATCAGTGCGGTCTGCCGAAGGAAATGGCGCTCGAGCTTTTCAAGCCGTTTGTTATGAAGCGCCTGACCGAAACTGGCAAGGCTCAGAATGTCAAATGCGCCCGCAAGATGGTGGAAAGAGGCGAGGCTCCCGTGTGGGACGCTCTCGAAACCGTCATAAAGGGACATCCCGTAATGCTCAACCGCGCGCCTACCCTTCACCGCCTCGGCATACAGGCATTTGAGCCGGTGCTGGTCGAAGGCCGCGCCATCAAGCTGCACCCGCTGGTATGTACCGCCTTCAACGCCGACTTCGACGGCGACCAGATGGCAGTTCATGTGCCGCTCGGTTCGGAAGCACAGGCGGAGGCACGTCTGCTTATGCTCGCTTCGGGCAACCTGCTCAAACCCTCCGACGGAAAGCCTGTCGCCGTGCCGACGCAGGACATGGTTCTCGGTTCCTACTATCTTACGCTCGACAAGGACGGGGAACCGGGCGAAGGCAAATACTTCAAGGACTTCAACGAGGCGCTGCTTGCCTATGACGCAAAGGTAATCACGCTTCATTCCAAGATTAAGGTCCGCCGCACAGGCGAATTCAACGGCAAGCCCATCACAAAGATGATCGACACTACCGTGGGCAAGATCATTTTCAACCGTCCGATTCCGCAGGATCTCGGATTTACCGACCGTTCGGACGAAGATAAATGCCTCGGACTTGAGATCGACTTCCTCGTGGGCAAGAAGCAGCTCGGTCAGATTATAGAACGCTGCATCAAGGTTCACGGCGTCGCCGAAACCTCTGTCGTGCTCGATGAAATCAAGGCGCAGGGATACAAGTATTCCACAAAGGGCGCGCTCACCGTTGCTGTTTGCGACGCCACCATTCCTCCCCAGAAGAAGGAAATCATTTCCAACACCGAACACGAGGTTGACAACGTTCTCAGACTCTTCCGCAAGGGTCTTCTCACCGACGAGGAGCGTTACAACCTCACCATCAAGGCGTGGGAAAAGGCAACCACCGACGTCGCTAACGCCCTCAGCGCCAACATGAACAAATACAACCCGATTCAGATGATGGCTCATTCCGGCGCCCGTGGCTCCGCTAACCAGATTAAGCAGCTCGCAGGTATGCGCGGACTCATCGCCAACACCTCCGGACGTACCATAGAAATCCCGATTCGTTCCAATTACCGCGAAGGTCTGAATATTCTCGAATACTTCATCTCCTCCCGCGGCGCAAGAAAGGGACTTGCCGATACGGCTCTCCGTACCGCCGACTCAGGTTACCTCACCCGCCGTCTGGTGGACGTTTCCCAGGAAGTCATCATCCGCGACGATGACTGCGGCTGTGAACACGGTATCGAGGTTTACGCAATCAAGGACGGCAATGAGATTATTGAGCCGCTCGAGGAAAGACTTTACGGCAGATATCTTGTCAACGACTTCTGCGACGCCGACGGAAACATTCTTGTCTCCAAGAACAAGATGATGAATGACAACGACGCTAAGATTATCGTTGATTCCGGTGTGGAACGCGTTGAGATACGTTCAATCCTCACCTGCCAGTCCAAGCGCGGTATCTGCAAGAAGTGCTACGGCAACAACCTCGCGACAGGCAAGGTTGTCACCAAGGGCGAGGCTGTCGGCATCATCGCCGCCCAGTCCATCGGTGAACCGGGTACCCAGCTTACCATGAGAACCTTCCATACCGGCGGTATCGCCAGTGCCGAGGATATCACACAGGGTCTTCCCCGTGTTGAAGAGCTTTTCGAAGGCAGAAAGCCGAAGGCTCTTGCCATCATCAGCGAGATCGACGGCTTCGTATCGCTCGAAGAGGACAGAACCAAGAGCGTCGTCAAGAACAACGTGGTTGTCACCAATCCCGAAACCGGTGAAAAGCGCACCTACCTCATTCCTTTCGGTTCAAGAAGGAAAGTTCAGGAGGGCGACTTCATCAAGGCCGGCGACAGAATCACAGACGGTTCGGTAAATCCGCACGACATTCTTGCCATCAAAGGCTCCAACGCGGTTCAGGAATACCTGATCGAGGAAGTTCAGCGCGTCTATCGCCTCCAGGGTGTTGATATCAACGACAAGCACATCGAGGTCATTGTCAGACAGATGATGAAGAAGGTTCAGGTCGAGGATCCCGGCGATACGCTGCTCCTTCCCAATGTTCTTGTGGACAAATCGGAATTTGATGCCGCCAACGAGATTATCATGCTGCGCCGTGAACAGGAGGGCGACGAATCCATCCGTCTCGCCACCTGCCGCCCTGTCATGCAGGGTATCACCAAGGCCTCTCTCTCCACTGAGTCTTTCCTCTCTGCGGCCTCCTTCCAGGAAACCACCAAGGTTCTGACTGACGCCGCTATAAAGGGCAAGATCGATCCGCTGATCGGTCTGAAGGAAAACGTTATTATAGGCAAACTCGTTCCCGCCGGCACCGGTATGGTTGTCGCCACCGACAGAGTTGTCGAGAATGAGCCTATTTCAAGCATGGATATTTAATTCAATTATTGAAAGGTTGGAGTTATTTTATGAAAGATGACAATCAGACCATTCCCGAATCAGGCGCCGAGGCTGAAACAGAGGCAGTTAACGCCGAACAGAAAACCGAAGTTGTTCAGGACGATATCGCTATGCTCAACGGCATCGCCGAAAAGTACAATCTGACTGTTCTGGAAAAGAAGGTCATCAGCAAGATCGTTTCACTGCTTGAAACAAAGAGAATGAGCAATATTCTCCCTTCTCAGAATGTCGGTGATTCGGTATTCAAAATGTATTCCTCCGATGAGGAACCGACCGAGTTCCTCGTGGACAGAGTGGAATTTGACGATTACGGCTGGAACCTTGTGAGCTATGAAAAATTCGGCACTTCTGAGGTTGAATTTGTCTTCAGCGAGAGAGATTACAATAAGTTTTTCTTTGACACCGCCGAAAAGGCAAAAGAGCATTACAATAAGTAAGCTCAATTGTTTAAAAAAACAATATTCATAAAAGCATTGAAGAGATGAGTACGCTTGCTCACCCATCACAGAGAGCCCGGAACGGTGTGAACGGGTATGCGGTGACAAGCGGAATATGGTCTTGGAGCTTCGCTGCCGAGCGCGTTCTTTCGCGTAAGACTCCGACGTAAGCGCACGTTACAGCGCGGAGTGCCGTATATTCGACACTCCATGAGGTCATTCGCCGTGAGGCGGTGACAAATAAAAGGTGGTAACACGGAGCGCCCGCTCTCGTCCTTTGATTAAGGAGAAAAACGGGCGCTCTTTGTTTATTTGCAAAAA
>ONWI01000188.1 GCA_900321515.1 uncultured Eubacteriales bacterium
TCTCGTCGTCAGTGTTGTCCTTGATGTAAAGGGTTATCTCGGTGCCGTGTCCGTCCTTCTGAGCATCCTCCACGGTGTAACCCTCCGCGCCGTCGGATTCCCAGCGGAACGCGCCTTCGCCGTCAACGGGTCTGGATATTACAACTATCTTCTTTGCCACCATGAACGCGGAGTAGAAGCCCACGCCGAACTGACCGATTATATCAACGTCCTCGCCGAGGTCATGCTCCTGCTTGAAAGCAAGGGAACCGCTCTTCGCGATGGTACCGAGATTTTCCTCGAGTTCCTCGCGTGTCATGCCGCAGCCCTTGTCGCTGATTGTCAGTGTGCGTGCAGCCTTGTCCGGGGTGATCTTGATGGCAAGATCCTCGCGGCTGAGTCCGGCATTGCCGGTCTGCATGGCGTTATAATAGAGTTTGTCAGTTGCGTCGCTGGCATTTGAAATAAGCTCACGCAGGAATATCTCTTTGTGTGTGTAGATCGAATTGATCATCATATCGAGCAATCGCTTGGATTCGGCTTTGAATTCTTTCTTTTCCATAATTAAGTTCGTCTTCCTTTCATCAAATGAATTAGCACTCTCGATATCCGAGTGCTAATCGGTAACATGACTAATAATAATACGTTATACTCGTTATGTCAAGGGGTCAATTGTGAACTTTTTGTTTTTGGGAATATGATTACGGATTTTTCACATCCGCAGGCGATTCTTTTCATTATGAAGATCAAAAAAATCCCCGTCCCAAATATATATCTGGAACAAGGGATAAGCTATATTTACTCCGAAATCAGAAATCGTCCGGCAGCTTGCGGAATTTTTCCTGGCCAAGACCGCCCATTGGCTTATAACCGCCTTCGGAAGTGTAAATCGAATCCGGATTTGTCGCCACCTTGATAAAGGGATGGTTGTCCGCTCTGCCGATATTTTTATTGTAGGGGCATACCTCGCGGCATATATTGCAGCCCTTGACAGCCGCGCCCTGCCTAAGCAGGAATGTATTCGGGCTGCGGCTGGCGTTGGAAGCCGCGTATTTGACGCATCTCGCCTTGTCAAAGCCGCCGGACTCCGAGAGCGCGCCCGCGGGACAGCGCACAATGCACTTTTTGCAGTGTATGCAGTAAGTCACTTCATCCCCCGTTTCGGGAACAATAAGATCGGTGATGATAATTCCTATAAAACAGAATGACCCGTAATGCGGAGAAAGCAGCAGTCCGCTGTCGCCTACCGCCCCAAGACCGCAGAACGAGGCGGCAGTCACGTCGGGAACGGGCGAATCGTCAAGGAACCACTCGAAGCTGTATTCGTTGAATGCCTTGCGAAGCGCCGTACAAGTCAGTTCAAGCATCTGCGAAGCAACCCGTCTCAGATTGAAAACCTCGTTTGGATCAGCGAAAACCGCGTCGGTATTGGTGGGGAAAACAACGCATATAACCGATTCTGCCGATTTTGGTATTCTGTTTTTGCTCGGACATTCAATAAGCATGTCCGTTATCTTCGAATAGGCGCAGACGCCGTAATCAAAGAGATTATTGGCATTCATAATCAGACTGAGCAGACCGGTCATACCGTCATTCCTTTCTTTGACATATATGTTTATAGTAGCACTTTTTCAATTAAATATCCAGAGTTTTTATATCTAAAATTGCTATAGACAAATTAGTAAATATGTTGTATTATAGTGAGTAACTATATTTCCATAAAAAATGTGATATGAAAAACATCTATTCTCAAGCACAAAGGAGGTTTAATATAATGAAAAGATTTCTGATCTTCACGGCTGCAATAATAACAGCATTGTCGCTGTTCAGTTCGTGCGCCGTCGGAGACAGCTATTCCGATCAGCCGCCTCTTGCAAGTAATTCGGTCATAGTTGCCGACGACTCTATCCCGGAAGGCATATCCCCAAACATCACCGGAATTATCTCGAGCATATCAGAGGTGCGTGATGGAATAATGATGCTCGTGGAAATACCCGACGCAAAGAACCATTATTCCGACAATAATTTTTTTGTCACCGTCACGGGAAAGACCGTTGTCGAAAACAAGGATAAAGTTCGCTGCAAAAGCTATCGGGAACTGACGCCGGGAGACACCGTCTCGGTATGGTTCACAGGCGGTACCACCGGCACCACTCCGGAATACGCGGTGGCGCAGGGCGTTCGCATTACATCCAGGGTTGACGACCTTCTGATGACGGTAAGTCACACAGGAAGCATAATCATGGCTTCGCCCACAGCGGGAGAGGTAACATCAACCGACATAAAGCCGCTGCTCTACGGTTCGTATCTCATCACGGACGGAAACGGCAGCATCACACTCGGATTTGTCAGGAAACCCCTCAGCGTGACCGCTTCGGCTGTTTCAACGCAGAACGGAGAGACAATTTATCTGTCATATCTGGAAGGCACAAACGAGCTTGAGCTTCCCGGCACGCTTAAAGACGGAGAGTACGCCGTCACGGTCAAAGCCGAAAGCGAAGACGGCGCGGATTATTACATTTTTATCATCAGCGTAAGATAAGCGCTTCTTCAAAATAATAATTTACACTCAGCAAAGGACTGATCACAAATGAAAAACACCGAAAAAATCATGGACAAGATCGTAGCTCTCTGTAAGGGCAGAGGATTTGTTTACCCCGGCTCGGAAATATATGGCGGTCTTTCAAATACATGGGACTACGGTCCTCTCGGTATGCAGCTCAAGAACAATATCAAGAGCGCGTGGCTGAAAAAATTCGTGCAGCAGAACAAATACAACGTCGGTCTCGATTCAGCCATACTGATGAATCCGCAGACATGGGTGGCTTCGGGACATCTCGGCGGCTTTTCGGACCCGCTGATGGACTGCAAGGAGTGCAAAACGCGCCACCGCGCCGACAATCTGATTGAGGATTTCGACGGCACCATCGTCGCCGGCTGGACAAACGAACAGATGGTAGATTACATCAGGGAAAA
>ONWI01000198.1 GCA_900321515.1 uncultured Eubacteriales bacterium
CAACAAGAACAAAAAGGGTTACAATGTAATTGTAATCGATTTCAAGATTGTTCGCCCGTCTTGAAAAATTTTAAAACGAAGGAGTGTTTTTATGGATTACAGAAAATGCGTGCAGGAAATCTATGAACTCGTAGGCAAGCGGGAAAATCTGGTATCCGCCGCACATTGCGCCACAAGGCTCCGCCTTGTAACCAATGACAACAGCAAAGTGGACATGAAGAAGCTCGAAGACGTCGAAGGCGTCAGAGGCGTATTCAGTTCCAACGGACAGCTTCAGATCATCATAGGAACCGGCACAGTCAACAAGGTATACGAAGAGTTCCTGAATGTGAGCGGAATGACCGCCGCGACCAAAGCGGACGTCAAAGCCGCCGCGGCAGCGAAGCAGCCCCTGCCGTTCCGCATGATAAAGGCGCTGGGCGACGTATTCGTACCGATACTTCCGGCGATCGTGGCGGCAGGTCTTATCATGGGACTGCTGGAAGGCATGACAAAGATCTGGCCGGACATGGCAAATTCCGGCACCTATCAGATATTCCATCTGTTCAGCAACGCGGCTTTCGTCTTCCTGCCGATACTGGTAGCTATATCTGCGGCGAGAGTATTCGGAGGAAACATCTTCCTCGGCGCGGTCATAGGCATGATAATGGTGCACACCGATCTCGTCAACGCGTGGAGCGTGGCGAGCATGGTGGAAGCGGGAGAAAAGATACCGCAGGCTTCGGTCTGGTTCGGACTGTAAAAGATCAACATGACAGGCTATCAGGGACATGTCATTCCTGTAATCATAGCGGTATGGTTCATGTGCTTCCTTGAAAAGAAGCTGCATGAGAAGGTTCCCGAAATGATCGACCTTTTCGTGACCCCGCTGGTAACGGTACTGGTGACAGGATATCTCACACTGACAGTATTCGGACCCATCTTCTCAACGCTTGAAGAATGGATTCTTATAGCGGTGCAGTGGATCATCACGATCCCCTATGGACTCGGAGCGGCGGTTGCGGGAGCAATATATCCGCTCACGGTTGTCGCGGGCGTGCATCATATGTACAACACGGTCGAAGCGAGGATGCTCGGCACCGGCTACAACACATGGATGCCGATAGCCTCATCCGCCAACTTTGCGCAGGGCGCGGCATGCTTTGCCGTAGCGCTCAAGACAAAGGATCAGAAGTTCAAGACAATGGCTCTTCCGTCCTCGCTCTCAGCGTTCCTGGGCATCACTGAGCCGGCGATATTCGGCGTCAACCTGCGACTTGTCAGACCGCTGGTCTGCGGCATGATAGGCGGCGCGATAGGCGCGGCGGTAGGTTCGATGTTCCACATCGGCGCCACGGCATACGGCGTAACCGGTCTGTTCGGATTCCTTACCTGCGCGGATTTCATCTGGCAGTACGCGATAATGCTTGCGGTATCGTTCGCGGTATCGTTCGCGCTGTCGTGGATTACGCACAGGGATAAGGCAAAGGATGAAGACGGCGAAGCGGCGGAAGAAGCAGAGCTTGCTCTTCCCGAAATCACATGTGAAGCGGGCAAGGTTTATGCTCCCATAAAGGGCAATGTTATCCCCTCAGCGAAAATACCCGATGAGACATTTGCTGCCGGAGTGCTGGGTGAAGGCGTGGGCATCGAACCCGAAGAAGGCGTAGTGTACGCCCCGTTTGACGGCGAGATATCGTCCACCACAGACACCAAGCACGCCATAGGCGTATCTTCACCGGACGGCATGGAGCTGCTGATTCATGTCGGAGTCAACACAGTTGCAATGGCAGGCGACGGATTCGAGCTGTTCTGTGCCGAGGGCGATCAGGTCAAGGCGGGACAGAAGCTAATTACATTCGATATCGACAAGATCAAAGCCGCGGGATATTCCACCACGACAGCGGTTCTGGTTACCAACAGCGACGACTACGCGGGCATTGAGATAATGGAAGGCGCTTGCAATCCGCTCGACTGCGTTATTTCGATAAAGGAAGAAGCAGAGGAGCCAGCCGAAGAAGCGGCGGAAACTGAAGAATAATAAGCGATAACACACACAATCCGGAAAACAGCGTAAGCAAAAAGGGTGAAGGGAAGAACCCAAAAACTTCACACTTCACCCTGAAAACAAAAAAATAAGAAAAAGGAGTTTCCAACATGAAAACATTTAGTTACACCATGACCGATCCGGTAGGCATACACGCACGCCCCGCAGGGGTTCTCGTCAAATTGGTGAAGCCTTTTGCCAGCAAGTGTACCATCACCAAGGGCGATAATACCGAAGAACTCACAAAGCTGATGAAAATCATGGGCATGGGCATCAAGGGCGGCGACACAGTGGTGATCAAAGTGGAAGGCACCGACGAGGACGTTGCGGCGGAAACCATCGAGAAATTCTTCAAAGAGAACCTCTGATAAAAAAAGGAAAAACACAGCGTTCGCAAGCTGACTGAATCAGCTTTGCCCTTAAAATAAATAGGATTGACAAATGAAGCGGAGCGCTTGAAAAAAAGACAGATCCGGCGCTCAAGCGCTCTTGCATTGTCTGTTAATCACGGTTATTTATTATCTGTTAACTTAGCTCGGCTTTGCTGAGCGCTCAGGAGGTATGCTCTATGATAACTGCAACCGGAAAATCCATTCTCAAAGGGATTGCAATCGGAAAAATAAAGGTTCTGGCAAAAAAACAGGCGGAAATCAAAGAGAACGCCGCCGACGCGACCGCCGAACTGAAACGGTTCGAAGACGCGAAGGCGCTGGCAGTTGAGCAGCTTCAAGGGCTGTATGACAAGGCTGTCGTGGAAGCGGGAGAAGAACACGCCGCCATATTTGAAATCCACATGATGATGCTGGACGACGACGACTACAATGAAGCCATCACCGATTTGATAAATAACGAAGGAAAGACCGCCGAATACGCCGTCAGGGACACAGGCGAGAATTTTGCCGGAATGTTCGCGTCAATGGACGACGAATACATGAAGGCGCGTTCCGCGGACGTCAGGGACATATCAAACCGCATGGTGAACATACTGACCGGAGCTGACACGGGACCGGAAGAGAGCGACGAACCGTTCATAATCGTGGCTGAGGATCTGGCGCCTTCGGAGACGGTACAGCTCGACAAGAGCAAGCTGCTCGGATTTGTCACCCGACTGGGAAGCACCAACAGCCACACGGCTATACTTGCGCGCAATATGAATATACCCGCCCTCATCGGCACCGAAATCAGCGAGGACTGGGACGGCAAGATGGCGATAATCGACGGCTACAACAATTGCATATACGTCGAGCCGGAAGAGGAACTGCTCAGGAAGCTGGATGAAAAGCGAATTTACGACTTGCAGCAGCGCGCCATGCTCCAGGAACTCAAAGGAAAGCCGAACGTCACTCTTGACGGCACCGAGATCAACGTCTACGCCAACATCGGCAACGTTTCGGACGTCGGGATGGTGCTTGACAATGACGCGGGAGGCATCGGACTGTTCCGGTCGGAATTCATCTATCTGCATTCCGCGACATTCCCGACAGAGGATGAACAGTTCGGTATATATAAGAAAGTAGCCGAATCAATGGGCGGCAAGAAAGTAATTATCCGCACGTTGGACATAGGAGCGGATAAACAGGCGGATTATTTCAATCTGCCCAAGGAAGAGAATCCGGCGCTTGGCTACCGAGCCATCCGCATATGCCTGATGCAGCGGGACATCTTCAAGACACAGATAAGGGC